>NZ_JBQCGW010000007.1:0-43594 GCF_051955275.1 Pseudobacter sp.
CTGTTCCAGGTAGCGAAACGGATCAGGGGGATCATGGTGGTATCACCGTGTCCGCCAACCACTACTGCATTCAGATCGGAAGGGCTGCAGTTCAGGTGCTGGCTCAGTTGGTATTTGAAACGTGAGCTGTCCAGTGTGCCACCCATACCGATGATGCGGTTCTTGGGAAGTCCTGTTGCGGTCAGAGCCAGGTAAGTCATGGTGTCCATCGGATTGCTGATCACAATGATGATGGCGTTGGGAGAATATTTCAGGATGTTCTCGCACACGGTCTTAACGATACCGGCATTGGTACCGATCAGTTCTTCGCGCGTCATTCCTGGTTTGCGGGGAAGACCTGAAGTGATCACCACTACATCAGATCCGGCAGTTTTAGAATAATCATTGGTGCTGCCAGTGATCCTGGTGTCAAAACCCAGGAGGGTAGCGGTCTGCATCATGTCCTGTGCTTTTCCTTCTGCCAGTCCTTCTTTGATATCCAGCAATACGAGCTCTGTGGCCAGTTCCTTACGGGCGATATTATCGGCACAGGTTGCTCCTACGGCACCAGCACCTACAACAGTTACTTTCATCTGAAAACAATTTATTAATAAAGTGATTCAATGTTTGCGAGGGCAAAGGTAGGGAAGTTGAGGTCATTATTTCAAGGCTTGTAACAGCTTTGAAACTTTCACATTCCCTTCATATGTAGTGATCAGATCGCCTTTTTTATTGTACAGTGCCAGGTAGGGCAGGCTGCGGATATTATAAAATGGAGGAAGGAGGTACTTGCTGTCTCTTCCGATCTTGATATTGGGATACTTTGCCAGCTGGTATTGGTCGTAGAACTTCTTCACTTCATCAGCGGGCTGGTAGGTGGCCAGGATGATCTGCGTGTTGCCGAATTTGTCCATGGATTCCGTCATTTCCTCGATCTGGTGCTGACAGTGATCGCAGGTTGGGCTGAAGAACATGATGATCAGCGGTTGTTTCTTCACATTGGCTTTGGTAAAGCTGGTACTGTCCAGCATTTCCAGCTGTAAAGGCGGAACTGTGGGAAAGCGTTTGTACGGAGGTTCATTGTTGGTCTGAGCCATTGCCAGTTGTACTATCAGAACGGTGCCGAGGAAGAGAACCCATTTTTTCATAGAGTGATCCTTTTTATTGGTTAGTGCGATGGTCAAAATTAACAGTAAAAAACTTTGCTGTTCTACGAATGTTTCGTAGGTTTACGAAAAGTTCGTAGAAAATGGAAAAATTAACGCCCCAGGAAGAGGAAGCCATGATGGCTGTCTGGAAGGCTGGCAGTGGCAGCGTGAAGCAGTTGCTGGATCAGCTGGAAGAGCCACGGCCTCCCTATACCACGCTGGCGTCTACGGTGAAGAACCTGGAGAAGAAGGGGTTCGTGGAAAGCCGTCTGACAGGCAACACCTATTTATATTATCCTTCCATTACGGAAGAGGAGTATAAAAAGAAATTTCTGAACAGCGTGGTGAAAAACTATTTCGACAACTCGTATAAGGAGTTGGTGAACTTCTTTGTGGACCAGAAGCAACTGAGCCCTGAAGAGTTGAAGGAAATACTGAAACTGATCGAAGGCGATAATCTGAAATAATCCATATGGACTTCATATGTAAACTTAGTATAGGCCTGGCCGTTACCTGGCTTTTTTACTGGCTCTTATTGCGCAGGCTCACCTTCTATCGCTGGAACCGGCTCTTTCTGCTGGTGTATCCTGCGATGGCATTTCTTGCGCCGATGATCGATATCAGTGATCTGTTGCATCAGGGGGAGAAGCCCTGGCTCAAGGCCATCCCCGTAATTGAGCGTTACACATTCCGGGCGGAGCCGGAGAGGGACCTTTCGTGGTTGAGCCTCTCTACCATCGGATGGCTGGTCTTTGCAGCAGGTGCACTGTTCATGATCGCGCGATTGGGCTGGCAGTACCTGAGCCTGAGAAAAGCCGTTTCCGGAGCGGTTTTGCTGGCAGATGATGACGCCAGGCTCTATCATGTGGAAAAGGCCATAGTCCCGTTTTCGTTCGGGCGTTCCATTTACCTCAACAAACACCTGCACACTGAAGCTGAGTTGCAGGAGATCCTGCGGCATGAGTTCATTCACGTGAAGCAACGTCATTCGCTGGATATGATGTGGGGGGAACTGCTCTGCATTCTGAACTGGTACAATCCTTTCGCATGGCTATTGCGGAACGCTATTCGTCAGAACCTGGAATTCATAGCCGATCACCAGGTACTGGCCAATGGGGTAGACAGGAAACAGTATCAGTATCTGTTGCTGAAAGTAACGGGCATTGGCAGCTTTTCCATGGCCAATAACTTCAATCTTTCATCCCTCAAAAAGAGAATTATCATGATGAATAAAAAAACGAGCGCAACTGTTCACCTGCTGCGCTTCATGCTGGTTGTTCCGGTGCTGGCGATATTACTGCTGGCTTTCCGGAGTGTAACGAAGCAGGATTTTCCTTCCCCGATGCTGCTGCTGGAAGAGGGCATCAGTTCAGACACTCCTAAAAAAGATATGCATATCACACTGGAAACCGGTGATCGTATCAAACTGGCAAATGGGTATACTGTTACGGTAGACACGGTACCGGCTAAACGAAGATCACCTTTGGCGGACAGTATCGAAAGCATGCATGTTTATAAAAAGGACAATGTCAATAAAGTAGAAATCCGTCTGAAGAATGGTAATACCGAGACGTATGATCTCAACGATCCGAAGCAGAAAGCGGCATTTGAAAAGAAATATGGCAAGATCTCTGCCCCCGTGCCTCCACCGCCACCGCCACCACCTGCAACGGCCAGTCCGGCTGCAGCTCCTGCACCCCCACCACCTCCGCCACCACCTGCAAAAGCCAGTCCGGCTACGGCTCCCGCTCCACCCGCACCGCCCAAAGCCACTGCCAGTAAAGCCGCAGCTGAGCAGCATATTGAACTGGTATTAGAGGACCAGGCCGTGGTCAAGTCCGGAGATGCTACCATGAAAGCAGACAAAGTAGTGGTCAGCGATATGAAGTCCGATGTAAAACTCACGCTTAAACCTACGCCTCAGGGTACCCCTCTGTATGTGATAGATGGAGAGGTCCGCCCGGATGCAAAACTTGAAGCGATAGATCCTAACAGCATTGAAAGTGTATCTGTAATTAAAGATGCAGCAGCTATTGCTATATATGGCGAGGCGGCCCGCAACGGAGTGATAATGGTGAATACTAAAGCTTTCGCCCAGGGGAAGACGAATGTTCAGGTGAATACGGATGCAAAGTCCGATATCCGTTTCCACGTGGAGGGCAAGAACGTAGTGCTGAAGACTACCCCTGCTGTGCCTAAAAATCTTTGTGAGTATGACGCCCTGATCCTGGTGAACGGAAAGGAGATGCCTTGCAAGGAAGCCGAGACTTTCCTGGAAAATAACAAGACCAGGATCGAGTCCATCAATATCATCAAAGGAGAAGATAAAGTGAAGGAAGCCACAGGAAAGAAGGGGAAGAATGCCATCCTGGTGAAAATGAAGGCCAGTTAAGCCTGAAAAAATGAGGGAAATGGCGGGCTGCTCTTCTTTGCCGGGAAAGGTTTTTGCTGTAGTTTTGCCGTCTTTCAGAGACGTATCATTCAAAACTTACTTTAAGTATTATGGCAACTACATCAGATATCAGCCGCGGCATGATCATCAAACTGGATGGCAGCTTATACACCGTGGTGGAATTCGGTGAAAACAAAACCGCCCGCGCAGCCGCCAAGGTTTGGGCTAAATTAAAAGGTGTTGACAACAGCCGCAGCATCGAAAAAACCTGGAACTCAGGTGATAATATCCACCCGGTACGTGTGGAAAGGAAGAACTACCAGTACCTTTATAAGGATGATACAGGTTACAACTTCATGGACAATGAAACTTTTGAGCAGATTGCCATTGCCGAGGCCCTGGTGGATGCTCCCCAGTTCCTGAAAGAAGCCCAGGAAGTATCTGTTCTGATCAATACTGAAACTGAGCAACCGATGAGCGTGGAATTGCCAGACAAGATCGTTCTGAAAGTAACTTATTCAGAGCCAGGCGTTAAGGGCGATACTGCCACTCGTACGCTGAAGCCTGCAACCGTTGAAACCGGTGCCACCGTAAACGTTCCTCTCTTCGTTAACGAAGGAGAACTGATCCGTGTGAACACCAAAACCGGCGAATACGTGGAGCGCGTTAAAGAATAATATACAAATACCGGATTATCAGAGGCCGCCTCGTTTACAGAGGGGGCCTTTTGTTTCACCTGGCAGGCCGTGATTTTATAGGTGATTTGGGTATTATTAGTCCACAATCCTTATCTTAGCCGCCTGTTTTTCCGAAATAACCGTCAAAAAAAATTATTTTCAGATGGATTTTAAACAAATTCAGGAGTTGATCAAGATGATCAACAAATCCAACATCGGCGAAGTAAGCATCGAGGAGAAAGGATTCAAGCTGACCATCAAGCAGAAAGAAGAACCAGCCCAGAACGTGATTGCTGCCCCTGTTCATGCGCCTTTGCAAGCCTATGCGCCTCAACCGGCGGCTCTCCCCCAGACTGCCGCTTCAGCACCCGCTGCTGCCGGATCCCCCAAAGCAGCAGAACCTGCCGCAGACAACCTCATTACCATCAAGAGCCCGATGATCGGTACTTTCTACCGCAGCCCGGCACCCGGCAAACCCGTTTTCGTGGAAGTGGGTTCCGAAGTAGCCCCAGGTAAAGTAGTGTGCATCATCGAGGCCATGAAACTCTTCAATGAAATTGAAAGCGAAGTATCTGGTAAGATCGTGAAAATACTGGTGGAAGATGCTTCCCCTGTTGAATACGATCAGCCGCTCTTCCTCGTTGAGCCTGCCTGATAAGGACCTTTTCGCTTGTCAAATTTCTAAAAAGAATGCATGTTTAAAAAGATATTAATTGCTAATCGTGGAGAGATAGCCCTGCGGGTCATCCGTACCTGTAGGGAAATGGGTATCAAAACCGTAGCCGTTTATTCCACTGCAGATAAAGACAGCCTGCACGTAAAGTTTGCAGATGAAGCTGTTTGTATCGGCCGTCCCGCCGGTGCAGACTCCTATCTGAACATCGCACATATCATGGCCGCTGCCGAGATCACCAATGCAGACGGTATTCACCCGGGATATGGATTCCTGGCCGAGAATGCCCGCTTTGCTGAGATCTGTGGCGAACACAATATCAAATTCATCGGACCCACTCCTGATCAGATCCGCTCCATGGGCGATAAGATCACTGCCAAAGAAACCATGATCCGCGCAGGCGTACCCGTGGTTCCCGGCGGAGAAGGGCTGCTCGGAAGTCTCGAAGAAGCTATCTCCATGGCCAGGGAAGTTGGCTACCCCATTATCCTCAAAGCTACTGCCGGTGGCGGTGGTAAAGGAATGAGGGTGGTATGGAAAGAAGAGGACATGGAGCATAACTACAATACCGCCAAGCTCGAAGCAGGCGCATCTTTCAAGAATGATGGTATCTACATGGAGAAATTCGTGGAAGAGCCCCGTCACATCGAGATCCAGATCGCAGGCGACCGCTATGGAAAGGTTTGCCACCTTAGTGAGCGCGACTGCTCCATTCAGCGCCGTCACCAGAAACTGGTGGAAGAATCACCATCTCCTTTCATGACCGAAGACCTGCGCCAGCGCATGGGTGAAGCGGCTATCAAGGCTGCCTCCGCTATCGGTTACGAAAGTGTAGGTACCATCGAATTCCTGGTTGACAAGCATCGCAATTTCTACTTCATGGAGATGAATACCCGTATCCAGGTAGAGCATTGCGTTACAGAGGAAGTGACCAACTTCGACCTCATCAAAGAACAGATCAAGATAGCCATGGGTGAGCCCATCAGCGGTAAGAATTACGAGCCCCAGATGCATGCCATCGAATGCCGTATCAATGCCGAAGATCCCTATAACGATTTCCGTCCAAGCCCCGGCCGCATCACTACGCTGCACCAGCCCGGTGGTCACGGTATCCGCATAGACTCCCATGTATACGCAGGTTATGTGATCCCTCCTTATTATGACTCCATGATCGCCAAGATCATTGCGGTTGCACGTACACGTGAGGAAGCCATCAACACCATGAGCCGCGCCCTCAGCGAGTATGTGATCGAAGGAGTGAAAACCACTATTCCTTTCCATCAGCAACTGATGAGGAATGAAGATTTCCGCGCCGGTAATTTCAACACCAAATTCCTGGAAGGTTTCAAAATGGTTTAATCGAATTCATTCTCATAGCAATGGGGCAGGCCTTGAAGGTCTGCCCCATTTTATTTCCCAGTGCCCGGTCGCTCGCGTCCCCGCGAACAACGGGGCACCCGCTAATCTGCCAGGCACATGCTGTAATTACCTCATCCAGAATGCAGGAGGCTCAATACCCAGCGCACGCAGGTATACATATCCCTGGCCACGGTGATGCACTTCGTTATCAATAAAATAAAGTAAGGTGCCATATAACGGTCCCTCATATGCGCCAAAGGCCAGATCATTATCCTGGAAGCGGTAAGGAGGGATCTTGTTCCACACTTCTTCGATCACCTCGGTGGTCTCATCCCAGGCTTTCAGCAGCTCGTCTTTTGTTTTATAGGAATGATCGGTCCATTCAAGGTTCTCCCAGATACCGGTGGCCAGTCCTTTCACCCCGGGGCCGGACATCTTGATCATTTCTTCGGCCATCCAGGCAAAGGGGCGCATGCCACCAATGGTGAATTCAAACAATTCCTTTTCGGGAAAGGCTGCGATAACGCGGCGTGTGAGGCGGCGGTGTCCCTGCCATTGATCGAGAACCTGACGGGCGGTAATGACCTGGGCGGTGGCTGTCTTTATCATATGAGTAGTTTTAATGGTTTGCTTTGTTTGTTGATACAAAGTAACTACAAGCTAGTGACAGCCTTATGTCAGTAGTAATCATGGGGAAATAAAAAAAAGCGCCTTTTGAGCGCTTTTTTTGGCTGGTCCAATACTAAATTCTTATTGTTCAGTCTTTTCTGCTTCTTTTTCTTTTCCGTCTTTGTTCTTGCCTTTACCATCTTTCCAGTGCTTTCTGCCATCGCCTTTTCTGTGCTCCTTCCTCTTTTCTCCCCACTGTTTCATCTTCTCTTTTTGCTCGGGATTGAGGATGGCTTCAGTCTTTGCCTTTCTGTCTTTCATGATCTCTGCCGCCTTGACCTTGCGGTCTGCTTCAGTGAGGGTTTTATCGTCGCGCAGGGCCTGCATACGGGCTTTGGAGTCTGCGTGGATAGCCTTCATTTTTTCGCTCTGTTCTTTGGAAAGGTTAAGCTCATCTTTCATCTTAGCTCTTGCATCACCTTTGTAATGAGAACGTATAGTGTCTCTTTTTTCCTGAGCCTGGGCAGATGCAGCAAATTGAATTCCTGTTACTGCAAGGGCCAATACGAGTAATCTTTTCATGTATACTTTTTTAATGAATGATAAATGATTTCCGGTCCGCTGCCGTAGGGGCGCAGGTATTAGAGGGGAGAAGGGACCAGAAGTTTAAAACGGGGATCAGAATTCCCGGGAAAGCTCATCTACCTTATCCTCAACGCCATAAAAAGAGGCCAGCCGGCGGATCACGCCTTCCACCAGCGCATCGGGGCAACTGGCGCCGCTGGTGATGAGGATCCTGGCGGGTGAAGAGGCAGGGAGGTAATCCACTGCAAACTGCTCATCACGCTGGTGATAATTATAATGGAGGATATTCTTGTCAGTGATCAGCTTTTCTTCAGAATTGATGAAATAGGTGGGAAGTTTCTGTTCACAGAGCTCCACCAGGTGGGTGCTGTTGGAGGAATTGTAACCACCCACCACAATGGCGATATCAGCCGGCGTATCCAGCATATGCGTTACGGCCGTTTGATTATCGTTGGTGGCATAACAAAGGGTATCCCGTGTATCGGCAAAACGTTCACCAATGGATTTGTCATCCAGGTTGTAATGGGTGCTGATCACCTGTTTGAGATAATCGGCAATGGCCTGTGTATCGGTGGCCAGCTGGGTGGTCTGGTTTACCACGCCGATCCGCTGGAGGTCCTTTGTTACATCGAATCCTTCGGAGAACCTGCCGGCAAAAAGGGTGTAAAATTCATCAGGATCTGCTGTCCCGGTAACGAAGGCTGCCAGTAATTCCGCTTCCTTCATATCGTTCACCACCACAGAAGGGGCGTTGGAAGCGGCATGTGAAAAAGTAGCGCGGGTTTCCTCATGCTTAGGCTTGCCATGGATCACTATGCTGTACCCTTTCTTAGCGATCTGTTCACTGCGGTTCCAGACTTTCTCTACAAATGGACAGGTAGTATTGTATTTCTCCGTGGGGATGCCCAGGTTATTGAGTTTTTCTTCAATGGCCAGGGTAGTTCCGAAAGCCGGGATGATCACCACATCTTCTGCCGTGAGGGATTCGAAGGGAATGAGTTGCTTTCCGTAAGTGTCTTGCAGAAAGGTAACACCTTTTTCTATGAGGTCTGCATTCACCTGCGGATTGTGGATCATCTCACTGAGCAGGAAAATACGCTTGCCGGGATTCTCTTCGATGGTCCGGAAAGAGATCTCGATGGCATTCTCAACGCCATAACAGAAACCGAAATGCCGCGCCAGATGTATCTGCAAAGGGCCAAGATCAAGCAGGGTGGGAGTGAAGTCTTTCTTCATCTTGTCCAGCTGCTTGCGTTTGTTCTTTACAGCACTGATGAGCGGGCTGCGGTAAATGATCGGGACGTTGAAGGTTTTCATCCGGGCAAAGGTAGGAAATAAGACTGTTTTATTTGCTTCGGGTGTCTCAGTCGCTCGCGTCCCCGCCAGTAATGGCTATTGGCTGGCCTCTGGCGAGCGCTGTGTTGCCGGAGGCGACGGAATATAAGTCACTCGCGGGGACGTGAGCGACTGGCGGCACCGGGCTATTTTGCCTTATATTCGCGCTATGGCAAGAAAATTCCCGGTTGTTCCCTGGATGAACTCCAGTACCCTGTATGAAGTGAACCTGCGTCAATATACTGCTGAAGGCAGTTTCAATGCATTTGCGCAGCATCTGCCCCGTCTGGCTGATATGGGGGTTCAGATCCTCTGGTTCATGCCCATTACGCCCATCAGTGTGGCAGGCAGGAAGGGAACCCTGGGAAGTTATTATGCCGCGGCGGATTACAGATCCGTCAACCCGGAATTCGGAAACCTCGATGATTTCCGCAACCTGGTGCGCCAGGCGCATGACCACGGAATGAAAGTGATCATCGACTGGGTGGCCAATCATACCGGTCTTGATCATGTGTGGACGCGCACGCATCCTCATTTCTACAAAAAGAATGCAGCCGGTGAATTCTATGATACCCATGGCTGGGATGATGTGATAGATCTCAACTATTATGATCAGCCTATGCGTGCAATGCTGATTGAAGCTATGGAATTCTGGATCAGGGAATGTGATATCGATGGTTTCCGTTGCGATATGGCCCACCTGGTGCCCAGGGATTTCTGGCAGCAGGCCCGCAGGGCCCTTGATCCTCTCAAGCCATTGTTCTGGCTGGCTGAAACAGAAGACCTCCATTACCTGGATGTATTCGATACCTGTTATGCCTGGCGCTGGATGCATGCTACAGAAAAATATTTCAGGAAAGAAGCCGATCTCCGCAGCCTGGTGCAATTACTGGCTCAATACGATAAGGATTTTTCTGATGGTACTTTGCCTTTATTCTTCACAGCCAATCATGATGAGAACAGCTGGAACGGCACCGAGTATGAAAAATATGGAGATGGCGCGAAAATGCTTGCACTCTTTTCTTTTACCTGGCATGGAATGCCGCTGATCTACAGCGGGCAGGAATTGCCGAATCACAAGCGCCTGAAATTTTTTGATAAAGATCAGATTGAATGGAATGATCATATTGAATTGCATGATTTCTACAAAGCGCTGATCAGGCTGCATGCTACTGATCCCACCATACTTGCAGCCGCACGTCCGCAATGGCTTGCAACAGACAGGAACGATGCAGTGCTGGCTTTTACAAGATCATATGAAGGCAGGGAGTTACTGGTAGTGATGAATTTCAGCGCCAGTCCGCAGAATATCCGTTTCTCCTCCATGGCCGTTACTGGAAATTACAGAGATGCTTTCACGGGGCATCCGGTTGGACTGGCCACTCCATCCATGCACCTGCCTCCTTATGGTTATTTTGTAGCCACCCGTTAATTGATGTTTCCACTTTATGTCAGGCAATTTTATTCGGCTATGCCGGGTAGTTAGTATTTTATGCAATTTTGTAAAGTAGTTTCCGGTCTTTGTAGTAGAGAGGCTACAGCTAAATGGAAAAGGTCCTACAAATGAAGATAAAACAGTATTCTACCTTTGTGCGCATTCTCTCAGTACCCATTGATTCTGTTCAATAGTTGCATTTTCACCCATACCTGAAATGTTGTTCTGGTTGTAAGCCGGAGCAGTTCGCATATTATGTGCGAGATGTTATCTGCTATCCTTTTAAAAATAATTAAAAACCCTAATAAACAATTCAACATCCTATGTGGAAAGCTCTACCTACGCTTTTTCGGGCGCGTTTATTTGCGCCTAAGCGGTTGTGTATGCTCGTGATCGGATTGCTCTCGGCAGTCTCCACTTATGCTACCAACTTTGTTGTTTCTTCCCTGGCCAATACGGGCGCAGGCACTTTAAGGGCCGCTATCACTGCAGCAAATGCAGACGCCTCAGGCCCACACACCATTACTTTCTCCGTTACAGGTGTGATCAATCTCACCACTTCTTTACCGGTTATTACAAGGATGATGACCATCGATGGTATCGGACAAACCGTTACCCTGAGTGGTCCTGGTGGTGATAATCATATTGCGCTGATCACGCTGGGTACAGGATCAAGTGGCAGCACCATTAAGAATCTCATCCTCCGTAATACAGGCCTGGAACCGGTTCTTATGACTGCTGCCCTTAGTGATGTAACATTAGAAAAACTCACTTTGCTGCAAACAGGCACTCATTATGCCAACCACGGTATCATGGCCAATGCGGCGGTGACCAATCTAACTATCAGAGAAGTGACCATGACGGGTCTGCAGGATAGTTTTGTTGGTGTGCTTTTCCGCGCAGCAGTAACCAACCTCACCATGGATAAATTCAGCATATCCGGTGGCGGCGGCGTTAAAGGCGTTGCTATGCAGTTCCTGGCAGCAGTGAATGGTGCCAATATCACCAATTCATTGTTTGATATGGATGATCCGGCCACTGCCGACGATGGTGATTATGCGGTACAGTTCAATACCAATACAACCAACGTCACTTTCGATAACTGTATCTTCCGTGATGCAGAAATATATTCCCTGCACTTCAAGGCTGGAGTAACTACCAACTTTACCATTAAAAATTCCACCTTCGATAACCTCGATGGTTCAGGTACTGTGCAGATGCTGAGATTTGAAACTGCTACAAAACTTGTAGGCGCTGTCATCGATAACAATACATTCAATGCTGATTTCCGAAACAACATTAATGATGGAGATTACGGCGCTGTACTGGCCAGCGAGAATCAAGAGAACATTCAGCTGACCAATAACAGGTTCATAGAGCATGACGGAGCTGGTGTTCAGATCGGCGGAAACCACGCCGACAATACAGATAAGCTCACCATCAGTGGTAATGCCTTTACCAATAATGGTACAGGAGCAGCCACGCATGGTGGTCTTCGCTTGTATGTGCGCAATGCTACTTCCGATGTGGATTCTGTCCGCATCTTCCAGAATACTTTCAATAACAGCAATGGTTTTGGCATCGCAGTGTTTGGCGGTAACAATGTGCAATCCACAGTGGCCAGATTTGCGATCAGGAATAATACCATCATCAACTCTAAAACTGCCAATGGCGGTATCCGTATACTGTATGTAAACAAAGTGGTGATCAGCCAGAACAGCATTTATAATAATATAGGTAAAGGCATCGAACTGGGTACCGGTGGTAACTGTGCTTATGAGGGAGCCAATACTCCCCAGATCATTTCTTCCACTGAAACCAGTGCAGGTGTGTATTCCCTGGTAGTGAAGATGCCAGCCATCTGCGGAGCAGGCAACTGTTCGCTGGAGATCTTCTCCAACTCCGCAAAAGCAACAGGCGTGGGCGGTCAGCATTATGTGACCACACGTACAGGGCTGGGACAGGGGAATCAGACCATCACTGGTGTTACAGGAACATTCCCTGAGATCAATGTTCCTGCATTTGGTACCTGGACGGCCACGCTGAAACTGAACAATAACTGTGGTACATCCGAGTTCAGCAATAAGATCCGTGTAAAGATCATCGGTCCTGCCGGTGTGAATGCAGGCATCAAGCTCTGGTTGCGTGGTGAAGATATCCTGGCGGCAGGATCAACGCCTACAGCTACCGGCCAGCTGATCAGCGGTTGGGATGAGCTCAGTGGTGGCGGTGGCCCTGGTGCGATGACTATCATCAACAATCCAATGACCAAACTGAACGGTATCAACTTCAACCCGGTTGCCGATATGGACGGGGATGTGATCCGTGGTGCGATTTCAGGCGTTCCTTCCTGGATCACCAATAATACACTCACAACAGTAGCTGCATTCAATCCGTTCTCTATATCTGCCAACGGAGATCGCTATTTTGTTTTGTATTCCCAGAGTGGTATCGATTACAATACCAATCATGCACAGATAGAGTTCTATCGCTCCGGTGATAATATTCTGGGATACCGTGGTAATACAGCCATCAACCCTGCATACGCCGGCCTTACAGGAATCAAGTCGTTCAACAGACCGGGTATTTTCACTTCATATACTACTGCAACCAACCACAGTTCCTACTATAATGGTGCATCGCTGGGAACTGCGGCTTATAACAAAGGAAATTTTGCTATCAGTCAGTGGTTCGTTGGAGGAGGTTATGGCCCGGACGGGAACGGAGGTAACAACTGGTACTATGGCGCCGAAACCGATTTCGCGGAAGTGTTCACCTATAACAGGAACCTCACCGCACCTGAGTTACAGAAAGTACACTCGTACATGGCATTGAAATACGGTATTGCCATGAAGCAATCCTATGTGCTCAGCAACGCTGTACAGGTATGGGATATTACCGCCAATGCCGCTTACAGTAAACAGATCGCTGGCCTGGTGCGCGATGACGTCAGTGTGCTGGAGCAAAAGCAAGCCAAAGCGTTTCATACGGATGAAGTGGTTACATTCAGCGTAGGCGCTGAAGTTGCTGCAACCAATAAAGATAATATCAGTGATATCACCAATGATCTGAGTGTGCTCATGTGGGGTAACGACAGTACCTCCACTGCCTTCACGGTTCCGTACAACGGAACAACTGCCAATACACGCATGACGCGTAAGTGGAAGGTGCAACGCAGTAACTGGGCTGACCAGGATATCACTGTGAAACTGGATAAAGGTGAAGAAGGTCATTTCCTGCTCATCAGTACCGATCCCACATTCACAACAGGTGTGCAGGAACTGCCACTCAATGCCGCTGGTACATTTACTTTCAATTCATCCCTTCTCGCCGATGGGATCTATTTCACATTCGGACGCGAGCAGAAAGCACCGGGCGGTGTGTTGACCGGTCTGGATGCATGGACAAGAGCCGATGTTGGTCTTACCCTCAGTGGCAATGCTACCACGGCCTGGGAAGATTATGGTCCGAGCATGCGTGTATGGAATAAAACAACACATGCAACTACTATCGATCTGAGCCCTGCAGCCATGAACTACAATCCTGCGCTGATCTTCAAAGGGCTCAATACTTCTTATTTCACTTATTCACCCCTGGTTACCACCGGGTATACACAGGGGGAAGTATTCTCCGTGCAGTCCTCTGCTGTGAACAATGTGGCAGGCTTCCCCTTCCAGCTGGGAGGAGCAAGTGGTACAACAGAAGTATGGTACCGCTATACCGATAACAATATGTATCTCCACTGGGGTACCAATGCCAGGAGGAACTTCTCCTTCGGTACAAAGAACATGGCATTGCCAGCCATCCTGAATGTTAATACGGCAGCCAATAGCTGGACGGCCAGCCTGGATGGTAAAGTAATGCTTGGCCCCGCTGCCTATCCTACCAGTTTTGCTTCCACCGGAACCAGCAGCGCGATCGGTGTGGGATATGCTTCTTTTTTCAATGGCCCAATTTCTGAAGTGATCCTTTACAAACGCAAGCTCAATGCTACTGAGCGCTCGCAGGTGAACAGCTATATGGCGTTACGCTATGGTATAACGCTGGATCAGACAACCGCCACTGATTATATCGCCAGTGACGGTGTAACTAAAATGTGGACGGCTGCCGACAATGGTGTGTACAAGAATAATATCGCAGGTATCGGTCGAGATTACAAAGGCTCACTCCTGCAGAAGCAGAGCCGCAGCATCAATACAGCTGCCAGTGGCAATATAATTGCCATGGCCGCGGGCACTGAACTGGCTTCAACCAACCTGCTGAATACAGATACGATCACCAATGATAAGTCATTCCTCACGTGGGCGGATAATAATGGAGCCGTTACTTATACCACCGCAGTGACCGGTGAAAAAGTAACCCTTCGTATGCCACGCGTCTGGAAAGTGGATAAAACAAACTGGGCTGACCGCGATGTGACCATCAAACTCTTCGGCGGCGTATCAAACGCTTACCTGCTGATCGGTAACGATGAAACCTTTGCTACATTCAACCAGGAAATTCCTGTGAATGCAGACAGTACCATTACTCTCAACAGCGATCTGCTCACCGATGGTGTGTACTTCACATTTGCAAAGGAACTGAAAGGACCGGGCTTTGTAAACAACGGTGTTCAGTTCTGGCTCCGCGCAGATGATGGCACCAGCTCCGGTGCTTCCTGGAACGATTTCAGCGGTAACGATAACAATGCATTACAGGCTACTGCCGCCAGCCAGCCGCTGTTTGTGAACAATTCCGTTAATTTCAACCCCTCCTTCAAACTGGACGGTGTGAATGATTTCATGGACTTCAGTACCAATGCAGGTATTTCCGGCGCCAACCAGTTCACCATTGTGAGTGTGGTGAAAAGGAATTCCATAAGTACAGCTGACGCTATCCTGGGACAGCAAAGTGTTGCAACCGGTAGTATGGCAAGTTTATTTACACCTGCCAATAAATATGGATATACCATCACAAACGTCAACACCCTGTCGTCTACAGGTACATATGCAACAGCTAAAGTGCCGATGCTGAATGCCACTACAAGGGCGGCTGCCAATGCATTTGCTATTTATACGAACGGGTCGGCAGATGGTAGTGGTACCTTTCCAACCTTTACTGCACTGACCCTCAACCTTCGCCTTGGTCAGCGTGCAGGAGGAACCGATCAGTTTGACGGTGATATCAATGAGGTGGTTGTTTATAACAGAGCACTCTCTGCCACTGAACTGCAACAGGCCAATTCTTATCTCGCGCTTAAATATGGTATCACGCTCAATAATGGGGCTACCGATTATATCGCAACAGATGGCGTCACAAAAATGTGGACCGCCAGCAAGAATGGTTCTTATAACAAGAATATCGCTGGTCTCGGCCGTGATGAAAAGACCAGCCTCTTCCAGAAGCAATCACGCTCTGCGAACGACAGTACTATCACCATTGTAGCAGGTGCTGTTGTAGAGGCGGACAATCTTACCAATACATCGGATATCGGTGACCTGAGCTTCTTTACCTGGGCCGATAACAATGGTTCCACTTCCTTCGCCACTTCGGTGACCAGTGTTGCCAATGCAACCAACCGTATGGCCCGTGTATGGAAAGTGGACCGTACCAACTGGACTGACCAGGATATCACCATCAAAGTGAAGCCGGGTGGCGAGCGTTACCTGCTGATCCATAATACCGATGCAACATTCGGAGCAGGAACAGCAGAACACCAGATCAATACCATGAACGGTACTGTTACCCTGAATACATCAGAACTGCCTGATGGTGCTTATTTCACCATCGCCACCAAGATCGTTGGTCCGGGTTGTGTGAATACTGGTATCGCCATGTGGCTGCGTTCAGACTATGCTGCTGAAACAGACAGCTGGATCGACTTCAGCGGTAACCAGGCCTCTGCTGCACAATCCAATGCAACCCTGGCGCCTGATTTCAATACAACCATGAACTACAATCCTGCCTATGCCTTCAATGGCACGAATGATGTTCTGGTTATCCCGAATGCATCCATTACCGGTAAATTCCCCTTCGGCGCGTCTGCAAGAACTGTAATAGGAGTGGGTACCCCCACTGCTGCTGCCAGCGGTTATGGTATGATGCTGTCTTATGGTTTGAATGGAACCGGTACTGCTCAGTATATTGGTCAAACAGGTACTAACCAGGCCTCTTACGGAGGATACAATAGCGCAACCTATAATATTTCAGGGGCTGTAAATGGCATGCCGCTTAATAATGCAAACATTCTTGCAGGACAATACAATGGCACTGCTGCCAGTCTGCATGTGAATGGTAAAGCCGATGGAACGCTCACCACTGCCTGGAATACAAACAGCACAACTGATGCCTGGATCGGTATGGGTGTTACAGGTACTCAATACTATGTAGGTAAACTGGGTGAGGTGATCGTATACAACAGAGCGCTCAACGCAACTGAAACGCAACGCGTCAATTCTTACCTGGCCCTCAAATACGGTGTTACCCTGGATCAGGCCACACCAACGGATTACCTGGCCAGCGATGGCGCCACTACCATGTGGAAGGCATCCGATAATACCGGTTATAACCTGCGTATCACCGGTATCGGAAGGGATGATTGCCAGAGCCTCTATCAGAAACAAAGTATCAGCACACACGCTGGTATCCTGGCGGTTGCCATGGGAGATTCAGTTGCAACCACCAACCTTACCAATGCAGCTGAGATCACCAACGATAATTCTTATTTCGTATTCGGTGATAATAACGGAGCTGTTACCTATTCCACACCGGTGACCGGCTTCTCCAATATCACCACCGTTATGCCACGCACCTGGAAGGTGGACAAAACCAATTTCACAGATGCTGGCATCACACTCAAACTCACCGGCGGTACTGATAAAGTATACCTGGTGATGAGTGCAGACAACACCTTCGATGCAACTGATGCTACTTACCAGCTGGATGCAACAGGTACTGTACAGATCTCAACAGCGGATATTCCTGATGGCGCTTACTTCACCTTCGGTAAGCAACTGAATGGTCCGGGTTATGTGAATGTAGGAGTGGCGCTCTGGTTACGGGCAGATGATAATGTGTCAACCAATGAAGCATGGCTTGACTTTAGCGGTAATGACAATGATGCCACACAGGCAACAGCAGCACAGCAGCCTGTTTTCACTTCCGGTATCACCAACTATAATCCGGGTTATGAGTTCAACGGAACGTCTCAGAATATGGCCATGACCGTTTCCAAATTCCCGCTGACCAATACAGCCCGTACACTGATTGCAGTTGGTACTCCCAACAATGTAACAGGCAACAGGTATATGTTCGGATGGGGTACTAACACCACCAGCAACTATAACTCCCTGATCAACGTGGGGGCAGTGGCAACGTACTCCGGATTCGGAAACGATGTCCCCGGTAGCGCTGCATCAGCCGCCATTGGTGTAACGCAGGAACTGACAGCCACCTGGCTTGGCGGTTCCAATACTGCTGCCTTCCTCTACAACAGGAACAGGCAATTGGGAACAGCACTCAAAACGCTGAGCACCGGTTCCGGTGGCGCCTTTATTGGTAAGCTCTCCGATAACACCCAATACTGGAGTGGCTCCATGAACGAGATCATCGTGTACAGCAGAGCTATTGCAGACTTCGAGCGGCTCCGGATCAGTTCTTACCTGTCGCTTAAATACGGGTATACACTGGATCAGACCGCTGCTACCAACTATGTGGCAACAGACTGGAATGGTACTACCGGCACCATCTACTGGAACGGTACCACCAATGCTTCCAATAACAAGAATATCGCAGGTATCGGCCGGGATGATAAAACCGGTCTCTACCAGAAACAGAGCCGCAGTGTGAACACTGCCGCCAATGGGAATATGGTGGCCATGGGCCTCAATAGCATCGAATCCACCAATGCTGCCAATACAGCAACCCTGGACGATGATATGAGCTTCCTTGTATGGGGTGATGACGGACAGATGGGAGTGAAGAATACAGAATATCCTGCCGCACTGGATCCCGGTGGTTGCAGCAAGATCACACGCCTTAGCCGCGAATGGAAAGTGCAGAAGACAGGTAATGTGAACAGCCTGCAACTGAAAATGTTCCTGGCAGGGCTGGTGCCAAGCAGCACCGCTTCCAGCGATATCAAGCTGCTGATAGATGCTGATGGTGATTTCAGCGCTGGTGCTACTACTATCACAGACCCTTCTGCATACGATGCCGCTACACAAACGGTAACCTTCGATAACGTGAATTTCAACGATGGTGAATACTTCACGCTGGTAGTAGATCTCACCAACCAGGCTCCCGGTGGTATCATTACCAATCTTTATACCTGGTACCGCGGAGACAAAGGCATCAATGCAACCGGTACAGTGCTGAACAACTGGTACGACCAGAGTGCTTCAAACGTTCACCTGACACCGGCAGTTGCAGGAACGTCCAACCCTGCATACAATGGTCTGATCAACTTCAATCCAACACTCAACTATGATGGTACCAATGATGTGATGATCAACAGCGCCATCACTCACAATGCAACAGCCGGTGAAGATATCTTTGCGGTGGTATTGCCAAATGCGGTAGCTGCACAGCACGATATCGTTGGTCTGGGAACCCTTGCCAACACCAATACTGCTCTGGAATTGCGCTTCGATGCCAACAGGCTTCAATACCTGGCTAACAACGGAGCTGTAGCCAGCATCACAAGCACTGCAACATCCAATGGCATAGTGCAGCTTGCCAATGGTAACAGGAGTGGTGCGGGAGCAGCGTCCCTGCTGATGAATGGTACTACTGTAGCAACAGGAACGATCGCTCAGTTCCCGAATGCTACCCAGATCAATATCGGCTCAAGAAGAGCAGCCGCTGCCAACAGCTTCTACTTCAACGGTCAGATCGCCGAAGTGGCTGTTTACAAACGCCAGCTCTCCGCATCTGAAAGGATCAAGGTGGCTTCTTACTTTGCATTGAAATTCGGCATCACATTGCCTCATGATTATATAGATCCTGCCAATACCGTAATGTGGAGCAGTGCAACCAATACTGGTTTCGGTTACAATATCACAGGTATTGGTCGCGATGACTGTAATGGTCTCCACCAGAAACAATCAAAGAGTGTGAATACCGCTGAAGCACTGGTTACGCTTGGTCATGGTTTGGGCATCAGCGCCACCAACGCTGCCAACTCCAATACCATGGACAATAACACATCCTTCATCATCGGGGATAATAATGGGGCGAGGAATGCCTTCACTGCTACAGGAGCTCCTGCCGGCCGCGAGCGCATCGCCCGCGAATGGAAAGTGCAGGAAACCGGCACATTAGGTACTGTTACCATTCAGGTACCGGCCAACACCGCCACTGGCGTGAAACTGCCACTCGAAAGAGATGGAGCGGTTTACCTGCTGGTAAAGAGCGATAATGATTTCACCACAGGCGCCATCGAAGTGCCTATGACACTCAACGGTACCAACTGGGAAACCACTTATGATTTCACAACCGGTGATCATTTCACTTTTGCTACCAATGATGAGTGCGTGAGTACTACAGCACTTCTTTCCAATTACAATGAAGTAACTACGGCAACCATCGACAAATGTTATGTGAACGGCTGGATCCTCTTCAAAAATCCAACCGATCCTTCACAATACATTGCAGCTATCTATGACCCCGCAGGTCTGATAGACCGTACCAGGATCAGTGCGCTGGTTGACGTGGATGCTAACCTGTTGGATCTCGGTAAAGGATCTTCCACACAGGCTGCCCGCCTCATGCGCCGTCTTTTGCAGATCGATTGTGCAAGCTGTTACGATGCCGTGGCCAATCCTGCCCCCGGCTTCACAGTCCGTATGTTCATCGATCCCAACGAAAAAGCAGGCGCTGAAAGTGGTGAAGCGAACAGTATCACAGATATCAAAGCCACGTACAGTCTCACTGATCCAAGTGTCTTCAAATGGTTTAAAGCCTCCGGCAAAACTGCCAATGAGGTAGTTAGCGGCCTCACAGCCAATGGTGGCATTGCAGCCGGTGGCCAGGAATGGGCGGATGGTGTACTTCCCACGGGTCAGGCCGATGGTGTTGATTATGTAGACTTCACAGGAGTGAATGGCTTCTCAACTTTTGGTGGTATCTGGCTGGTGAACATGCCGCAGGCGCTTCCCGTGACCTGGCAGCATGTACAGGCCACACCGGTTGACAGTCGTACCATCCTGGTGAAATGGAGCACTGCCTCAGAGCAGAACAATGCCGGTTTCACTGTAGAAAGAAGTGAAGACGCTACCAATTTTGTCAGCATTGCCACAGTGAACAGCAGAGGCAACAGCAATACTGTAGCCAACTATTCCTTTAACGATAATAAGGTGCTGCCCGGCATTAAGTACTACTACCGTATACGCCAGACCGATTTCGATGGCCGCACTGCCACCTCGAAGATCGTGACTGCTTCACTGGACGCACAGGGTGGATTCTATATGCGCATTGCTCAAAATCCTGTCCGTAACCAATTGTACGTGGAAGTAGCCATGGATAAGCAACAGAAGCTGCAGACATTCATCACGGATGTGAATGGTAAAGTGCTTGGCAGCCGGGTTATGACGGTACAACAGGGCAAAAGCACAATTGCTTCTGATGTGTCTTCATTCAGCGATGGCGTTTATTTTATCAAAGTAGTAACTGCTGATGGAAAAACAAGAACGGAAAAATTCACGATACAGAAAGGAAGATAAAATGAGATAATATAGCTCAGGAATTAAGGATCAACAGATGAATTGGAGGCCGCTGGTAATACTGGCGGCCTCTCTGTTTTTTTGCGGGAGGGAGAGGGCTTCCTTCTCCTTTTTTAAAACTAAGGGAACTCACTTGATTACACTAAGTATATTGATGTAGTCCCTGTTTTTTTTGATTTAAGCGAATGATCCTGGCCGTTGACTTCAGGAACTTAAATTTATGTATGAAAAAAACGATTCTTTTCTCTTTGTTTGTTGCTGCCGCAACCTTCAGTTCCTGGATGCCGGCAATAAAACAGCAACTGTAAGCAGGATTTCATTTGATCAGTATTTGCTGCTTCCTGTTACGCCCTTTGCTTCATATGGTTCATTGTCATATACAGCTACTGCGTCTCCTTCTCCAACTGTAAGTTCTGACCAAACCCAGGCCTCTTGCAGTCAAACCACTGAAGTGAACGTCCCGAATATCGGACGCTGAGATCCATAAAAAATCCCCGGCTACTGAAAGCCGGGGATTTTAGATATTTGAAAAGAGATTAGTTATTTCCTGCGTTGTTCAGATTGATCACAATCGGATAGATGCCTTCATATCCGGGATACATACCTTCCAGCTTCACTGAACCTGTAGTTTCATCAAGTATTTTCCTGAGCTCTTCAACACTCTTCACTTCCTTGTTATTGGCTTTCAGGATCACATAGCCTTCCTGGATACGAACTTTGCTCAGTACTCCGCGAGGGCTGATGGACCTGATGATCACACCGCCATTGATACCGAGTTCCTTCGATTCATTTTTTCCGAGTGTGACCAGTTCTGCGCCCAGTTTATCAAGGCTGGACGTTTTTACCATATCGGTATTACCATCGAAGTTACGCAGGGTAACATTGGCATTGTATTCTTTACCGTTTCTCTTGTAGGTGATCACTACCTTGTCTCCGGGACGGTAAGTTGCAATCTGACCTACTATATCTGCACCATTGTTTACGGTCACATTGTTGATTTTGGTGATGAAATCACCTTTCTTTATGCCTGCTGCTGCAGCCGCACCGTTGCCGGATACGTCCATTACATAGACCCCATCCACATCATTACCTCCGTTCTTTTCTCTCAGTTCTTCATAAGTTGCTTCTGTGGGATAGTTGATGCCAAGGAAGGCCCTTTGAACTGTACCGTGTTTCATCAGATCGGAAACGATCTTCTTCACAATGTTCACAGGAATGGTGAAAGAATAACCTGCGTAAGCGCCGGTAGGGGATGCAATTGCTGAGTTGATACCAATCAGTTTACCATCAGTGGTAATGAGTGGACCACCAGAGTTGCCGGGATTCACGGCAGCATCCGTTTGAATGAATGATTCAACGGGACTGTTGCTCTGGCGTTTATTGATCTCCAATGTACGACCCTTGGCACTGACGATCCCGGCAGTAACAGTGGTTTCAAGTGTGAGGGGATAACCTACAGCCAGCACCCATTGTCCAACCTTTACGTCATCGGAGTTGCCGTATACGAGGAATGGCAGGTTCTTGGCTTCGATCTTGATCACCGCCAGGTCACTACTGGGATCGGCGGCTACCAGTTTTGCTTTGAATTCTTTCTTATTGTTGAGCGTAACATTTATCTCGTCTGCACCATCTATTACGTGGTTATTGGTAACGATATACCCATCTTCACTGATGATAGCGCCGGAACCGGAAGCCATCTGAGGAATGGAACGCATTCCGCGGCCACCACCACCTCCGAAGAAATCATCCAGATCCATGTCAAACAGTTCGCTGAATGGGCTGCGGGGCAGGTTGTTGGTAACCTGGCGTGTTGCCTTTGTTTTGATATGCACCGTTGCAGGAATTGCTGCACTGGCGGCTGCAGTGAAATCTACTGTTGCTGCATTGTTCAGGCCATTGAAGCCGGCATAATTGGCGGGTATCTTGCCGGTGTCGTTGTTATCCGAATTGTTCTGATAAACGTAGGTTCCACTTTTGTTGAAGTGGTTCCAGGCCCAAAGCGTAGCAACAGTAGTGGCAGCACTAAAGAATACAACCGCTACAATTTGTTTCAACTTCATATTGCGACAATTTTAGAAAAATAGTTTTTAAATGTAGTAAACCCGTTTCAAATTATATGCCTAAGCACAAACAAATTAACGCCTAAATGTAACGACAGTTAAACCGTGAAACACGTTTAACAATTAATTTACTAAAGTCTTCGTACTTCGTGAATACAAATGTAAACAAAGTCAGGATACAGTGAAAATCTTCTGCACTCTTGTCACGCACCCGGCTGATTATGTCATAGTTCCAGCAAAAATTGCAGTGTGTCAACTCCATCCGCGTAGTCTGTGAGCGAAGGCTGTTGCGCTTCTCCGAATGGAAGATGGCCAATCCCTGCAATGGCCTGGATATCGCCGTTGTTGCGGAGCGATTCTTCTACAGACGCGATATCGGTATAGAACTCATAATTGAGCTGGCTGATGGGGGAGAACACGGATGGGTTCTCATGCAGGATGATGCTTTCGTTGGTCATATAGTACTGCTTGTTCAGGATCAGTACTGCCAGCTGGTAATCGTAATTATTCCTGTATTTGTTATGGTCAGCAAAGTGGTGGTATTTCCTGAATGCGTTGAGCAGCGGGAGGAAGTCGTAATCTTTGGGGACGTAGATCTTGGTGATATTGCGGCAGCCCATCCCGAAATATTCGTGTACATCGTCAGCAAGTTTAATCAGTTCTTCTGCTGATTCATTTCCTGTGAGAATGGCCACTGAAGTGCGGTTGCGCCGGATAATATGCGGATATTTCTTGAAATAGTAATCAAAATAGCGGGCTGAGTTATTGCTGCCGGTGGCAATATAGGCATCGCAGCCTTTGAGCATGGTTTCAAAGAGGATCAGTTCCTTTGTTTGTGCATCCCATTCATAGAGGCGCTCTACCAGGTGTTTGAGCAGTATCTCATCTCGGGAGCTGAGTTTGATGGTCTGGCGGTGGCCGCTGATGAATACGCAGAGGAAATCATGGAAGCCTACCAGGGGGATATTGCCGGCCATGATGATGCCTGTATTCTTTGGAGCGGGGTTTTCGGAGGGGATCCGGTAGTGTGATGCCCAGGCAGAAAGCTTATCCTTAGCTAAAAAATGGGTGGCAATGCGGTTGGCCGCCAGATCTATGAATTCTGTTGTGAACCAGCCATTTTGCCTGGAAGCCCGTTCCACTGCGGTTTCCCACTGTTCATTGCCTTCCAGAATATACTGTCCTAATTTTTCCAATAAATCAAGCCTGTTTTGTAAATTCATTACAACTTATATTTGTGGTGCAAAAATAGGATTCAACCCATTAAAATTGATGAGCATATGGCAATCAAAATAACTGATGAATGTATCAACTGCGGGGCCTGTGAACCGGAATGTCCTAATAATGCCATTTATGAAGGTGGTGTAGAGTGGGCTATTTCTGATGGAACCAGCATCAAAGGACCATTTACCCTCCTGGATGGCACTGTTACGGATGCGGATGAGCGTCATGCGCCTGTAAGCGTGGATACTTACTATATCGTTGCTAATAAATGTACTGAGTGCCAGGGATTTCATGAAGAGCCTCAGTGTGCAGCTGTTTGCCCTGTAGACTGCTGTGTTCCTGATGAAATGTACCAGGAAACAGTGGAAGAGCTGATGGCCAAAAAAGAGAAGCTGCACGTATAAAAATTGCCGCTCCCATGCCAAATTTGCACCCTGTAAATTTGGAAAAGGCCTCTCCTGAGTTGTAACTTAGAAGAACACAAATAGTGAATGTAGCCTCAGTGCTACTTACAACAGGCGGGTGATATTTCCCGCTATGAAGGTGAAGGGATAACGTCCTTCACCTTTCTTAGTTCCGGCAACCTGTAATTGATTGTAAAAAATCCTGGTAATCATACAACAGGCATTTGTTTTTTCGTTTATTTGCTGAAAATTCAGACAAAATACATTAATGAAACCTGTTATCGCCTTTGTTACCGGTGGCTATTCTTCTGAGGCCGTGATCTCCTACAAAAGTGCTGTTACCATTGAGAATAACCTCGATAAAGAGAAATATGAGGTGTACAGGATCGATCTTACCCCGGAGGCCTGGTTCCACCAGACTGGATCGGGTGAGAAAGTACCTGTGGACAGAAGCGATTTCTCCCTGCTTATCAACGGAAAAAAGGTGCAGTTCGATGCCGCTCTGATTGGTATCCACGGTACTCCCGGCGAGGACGGCAGACTGCAGGGGTACTTCGATCTGCTGAATATTTCCTACAATACCTGTGATACGGCCAGTTCGGCTATCACTTTCAATAAACGTTACAGCGTGGCAGTGGCCGGTTTTGCCGGTGTGAACGTAGCCCGCTCCGTACATATCTTCAAAAGCCATCCGCTCAGCGCCGCACAGATCCTTGAGCAGCTTTCCCTGCCCGTATTTGTGAAGCCCAATAACGGCGGATCCAGTATCGGGATGAGTAAAGTGAACAAAGCGGAAGATCTGGCAGGAGCTTTGCAAAAGGCTTTTGCGGAAGACGACCAGGTACTGGTGGAAGAGTTCATCCAGGGCCGGGAATTCACGGTAGGCGTTATCAGAACCACCAAAGAACTGCTGGTATTGCCAATCACTGAAGTGAAGAGCAAGAATGAATTCTTCGACTTTGAAGCCAAATACCAGGGCCTCAATGAGGAGATCACTCCGGCGCAGATCAGCGAGGAGATGGCGGAGAAAGTGAGGTCTACAGCCCGCAGGATCTACGATGCCCTGAACTGCCGCGGTGTGGTGAGGATGGATTTCATCTATAACGAAGCGAAGGACGCACCTTTCTTCCTGGAAGTGAACACTATTCCCGGTCAGAGTGAGGCCAGCATCGTACCGCAACAGGTGCGTGCCATGGGCTGGAACCTGAAAGGGTTGTATTCCGATATGATCGAAGAAGCATTGGGCCGCAAAGCGCGTTCATAATTTTATATCATTTAAAATCAACATCGTTTGTTCAAATTCATAACCGGCAAACCCCTCTGGGCAAATATTCTCTTTGCCATCGGACTGGTTGTAGTGGTATTATTCCTTTTCCTGTTTTCCCTGAATTGGATCACCAGGCATGGTGATACGCTGATAATACCCGCTGTTACCGGCAAATCCTTTGAAGAAGCCAGCAAGATCCTTGAAGAGAAAGGATTTGAAGTGGAAATCCAGGATTCCGTTTACAACGATACGGCCAAAGCTCTCTCCGTACTCCGTCAGTTCCCTGATGCGGATGAGTACGTAAAGGAGAACAGGACCGTTTATCTTACTATCAACAGGGCGGTGCCTCCGCTGATGGAGATGCCCAACCTGGAAGGACTGAGCTTTCGCAGTGCGGAAATCGCCCTGAAACAATACCATCTCAAGCTGGGAGATACCACCTATAAGCCTGATTTTGCAAAGAACTCTGTACTGGAGCAATCATACAATGGTCAGCGGATCAAGGCAGGGGCCAAGCTGCCCCAGGGTAGCAGCATTTCGCTGGTACTGGGAAGCGGACTGGGTACAGATGAATTTGCAGTACCTGATCTTTTCGGAATGACCTGGGCTGAAGCCAGGGTATTGCTGGAGTCCATCGGACTGACACCCGGCGTACCGGTGCTGGATCCTTCAGTCCGTGACACATCAAATGCGTATATTTACCGCCAGGAACCGGAACGTTTCGGTCCTGACCACACTACAAACCGCATCCGCCAGGGCCAGGTGATCAGCATCTGGCTGGGACCAACCAAACCCGAAAGGCCTGCCGGCGATTCAACACTGCCGGAATGATCCAGCTAACGATTACTCACAGAATAAAACTGAAAGAATGCAAAATATCACTGCAGAAGAATTGAAGGCCCGCCTCGATGCCGGCGAAAAAGTAAACCTCGTTGATGTGCGTGAACCAAATGAGCACGCTGAGTTCAATATTGGCGGTCAGCTGGTACCGTTAGGAAACATCAGGAATTTTCAGGTAGATGAACTGGAGAACCTGAAAGACGCAGAAGTGATCGTTTACTGCCGCAGCGGTAACAGGAGTGGGCAGGCAGCCATGCTGCTGGAGACCATGGGCTTCAGCAATGTGAACAACCTGGCTGGTGGCATGATGCGCTGGCAGGAACTGTACAGCTAGTACATTCAATCTTTTTATATCAGGAGGCTGGCCATTTTGGTCAGTCTCTTTTTTTGTGCCCGGGATCAAAAAAAATGAGGCCGTCAGGGTGCTGCGGCCTCATCTTGTTAGTCTATGGTTCTTCCGGAATGTGCTCAGAATTTAACCTGCAGGGCCACCAGGAAATTGGTGCCTGCCATGGGGAAGTAATTGTTCACTACCTGCAGTGCTGTTCCATCGTCATAGCTGTACGTATATCCATTAGGGGTATACATCTTGTTGAATACATTGTTCACCTGTACTGCCAGTGTTGCTTCCCTGAACAGGAGCTTGCGGAAGGTGTAAGCCAGTTTCGCATCCTGCACATAGAATTCCTCCAGGCTGTTAGCCTTGTTGGAGAAATTGGTGAGGTACTGGCGGCCTACATATTTGGCAGGCAGGCTGATCTCCAGGTCCTTCACGGGAAGGATCGTGATCACTGCACCGCCGGTCACATTGGGAGAGAAGGCAATGTCCGTTGTTTTCTTCTCCGGTCCGTAGTCCCTGATCTTATTACTGCTCAGCGTAAGGTTGGCGCTTGCCTGTAACCATTGCGTGAAGCGGTTCCTGGCCTGCAGTTCAACGCCCATACGATAGCTGTCTTTCACGTTGGCGCGCAGGTATTCACCCACATCGTTGATGTTTCCTGTGAGCACCAGCTGGTCTTTGTACTGCATGTAATAAAGCGTAGCGCCATAAGAGAATTTATTATTCCTTCTCTCCAAGCCCAGTTCAAAATCATGCATCTTCTCGGGTTTGAGGTTTTCCCCAAGATTCGCTTCAAAATCATTCCTGTTTGGCTCTTTGCTGCCCATGGAATAACTGAGGTAAGCGAAGTAATCATTCTTCGTATACGTGATACCTGCCTTGGGGTTCACAAAATCATAGGTTTCGCGAACGAATGCATCAGGCGTTTTGCGAAAGCCATTCATCTGATACAACACGCGGCGGTACTGCACGTCGGCAAACGCTTCGATATTGCTGCCGAATTTATGAGAATATTTCGCATAGCCGTTTACGTCAGTTTTGAAGGCTGTGAGGTTGTACCAGCGATGTTTGTAAGGGATGCCCATTTCGGCCCACATCAGCTGACCGAAATGATGATTGTCGAAACGGTTCCAGCCGCCGCCGGCGGTGAACTGGTTGTTATCACCCTTGTACTGCACGGAGAAGATCTGACCATAGAAATCATTCTTGAGGTGGAGCTGGCGAATGAGGTCTGTTTCGGTAATGGTTTCGCTGCCGAGGGTGAAGTTGGGCCTGTTGTAATCAGCGAAGGCCTGACCCGCTTTGTATTCTTCATAAAAACCTGCGCCCTTTGTGAGGAACACGGCAGTGTTCACGGTCAGCCTGGGGTTGAACTGGTGATTGATGAAGAGCTGGTAATGGTCCTGCTGATAATTATCGGTCTGGTTATCGTAGGGATCGCCGGGTTTTTCCATGCCTGCATAATTGATGCGGCGGTTCGTTTTCAGGTCTTCGTCGGAAACGCCGTACCAGCTCTGGTAGGTCTTTTCTTTTCCGGAGAAGATATTGAAGCGGACTGAAGTGTTTTCGGCAATATAGGCCCCTGATAAATAGAAGGCGCGGAGATCGCTGGCGGCGCGGTCTACATACCCGTCACTGCTTACTTTGGAGAGGCGTGCATCAACGGTCCAGTGATTATTGATGAGTCCTGTTCCGGCTTTCACGGTGTGTTTCCAGGTATTGAAGGAGCCGGCGGTGTTGTTGAGCTCTGCATATGGAGTGGTGTTCACTTCATTTGTGCTGAGGTTGATGGTGGCGCCGAAGGCGGTGCCTCCGTTGCTTGAAGTGCCCACACCGCGTTGTACCTGGATATTGTTAACGGAAGAGGTGAAGTCTGGCAGGTTCACAAAAAAAGTACCCTGTGATTCTGCATCATTATAAGGGATACCGTTGAGGGTAACATTGATGCGGGTGGCGTCTGTACCGCGGATGCGGATCCCCGTGTACCCCACGCCTGCGCCTGCATCAGAGCTTACTACGGTGGAGGGCAGCTGGTTCAGCACAAAGGGAATGTCCTGTCCGAGGTTCAGTTTCTCGATCTCTTTTTTGCTGAGATTGGTTTTAGTGAAGGGCGATTTATCGCCTGCCTGAATGGCCTTCACTTCCACGGGTTGCATGAAGAGGTTGAGCCTTTCCAACCTGAATTCCAGGGCGCTTCCCGCTGCAACAGTGGTGTCTACTGCCTTGTAGCCCACGCTGGAAATGCGGAGGCGGTAATTGCCTGGTTTGATCTTTCTGAAAACGAAATCACCGGACGGACTGGTGGTGGTGCTGGCGATATTACTGAGCTCAATGGTGGCTGATGCTACGGCAGCCCCTGAGTTGAGGTCGGTTACCTTACCCGCAATCTGCTGGGCGGTCAACCATTGGGAACATAATACATAGCATATCCCCAAAAACAATTTTTGCATGTCCATTTTTTTAATGGTGGGAACTGTCTTCCCGTGATAAAATTGATTTGAGAGAAATGCTGCGGGAGCGAAAAGTAGAAGTTGAATAGACTTGACCTACCTTCCCTGCGCAGGCATTACCCTGACCAGGTTCAACGGGTATTATCTCAGCCGCCTGTTGTTACACGGGCAGCACCCCGGGGAATCTGAAATTTCTCTTTGGCCAAAGAGGGCGTAAAGATACAGGCAAAAGATCAATCACCGGCTATTTTTCATTTTCCCTTCATCTTGGGGGAATAGGTTTGTGTTGTAATCTATTTGACGAACTAAAATCAAAACGTATGAAAACAGGAATCATTATTATTGCAATGGCGCTGGTTTCCGGCACAGTAATGGCACAGGACGCAAAAGTAAAAACTGAGGCTGCAGTGAAGGTGAATGCGAAGGAAAAAGTGGAAACAGCAGGCAAAGTGGCAACCGCCGCAAAAGCACAAACATCAGATCAGGTAAAGGCCATTGCTAAAACAGCAGAGCAGAATAAAGGTCAGCAGGTGAAAGCGGTGGCTGCTCATGGGCAGGAAGTAAAGGCGGCAGTTGATATTGCCAACGACAAACCTGTGAAAGTGAATTCAAATGTATCAACCTCTGCGGCAACAAAGGTAAAAGTGAAACCGGTGAAAGCCACTCCTGCAAAGGCTTCCGTAAAAGTAAACGGGGCAGCCAGGATAGGTCTCCATTAATGAAGAGGGGCATAATATGAAAGCGAATAAGTACTGCTATTTTGGAGTTTTGATCATACTCATGATCTGTACCCATGAGGGCCGGGGCAGTGTGCAAAAACCACTGCCCTGGTTTTTAAGCCAATCCGGCTTCAGCTGGCATGTTCTTAGCGCTGATACCATTCCGCCCAAAAAACAGGCGGAGAACCAAAAGAAAGAGCAAACGGACAAAAAAGAGCAGGAGGCGGAGAAGCCGGTTCAACCGGTTAAAGAGCTGCCACAGACGGATCCTAAGACAGGAGAAGTGATCAAGGTGATCAAGCAGGTCCCCAAAGCCAGGAAGCAACCCAAGCCTGTGGCTGTTCCAATTCCCCAACTGCCTGTAAAAGTACCCGTGATAAAAACGCCCAAAGTGATCAAAAAGATCAGACTTTGACCTTACCATCACAACTACATCTATGAAAGAGTTTCTAACCATCGCTGTACTGGTCTTATGCTGCTCGGTTGTTGTGGCGCAGGAAGAAAATGAAGGGAAGGCAACCGACAGCACACCAGCAGCAAGCTCAACTTTCACTGCTGGTGCATTATATGCTACCAATGCCAGTTATTACGGACAGAAAGCGGAAGAAAAGACGCCTTATGTTGCCCTGGTGGCATCTTACCGGCACCGTTCAGGTTTCTATGTGAACGGTATGGCGTACCGCCTGCTGAACGACTCTTCAAAGCTGGCTTCTGCATATGCTGCAGGTGCGGGGTTTGAATTTCCTTTAAGTAAGAAGTTAACTGCAGACGTCGGATATTCGTACACTTTCTTTCCTACACTTTCGCCATTCCTGCAGGCGGCCAATCCACATACAGCCAGCGCTACGCTCACGTATGAGAACTGGCTTACAGCCTCGCTGAACGTGGATTATACATTCGGTAAAACCCAGGATATTTTTGTTACACCGGCCATCAGTAAACAGGTTGTGCTGAAAACTTTTGATTCAGTCACTTTCATCCTGTTCACACCGGAATTCAATGTAACGGCCGGCACGCAGAGGTTCTATGAGTATTATGAAAGCGATAAGCAAACGCGCGACAGTCTGCTGGGGAAACTGCTGGACAGGCTTCCGGTAAACCTGCCTGGCAACAATCCTAACAATCCCAACAATCCTGGTAATTCAGGAACCACTGTTGAAGTGAAGGAGGCTAACCGGTTCAACCTGCTGTCTTATAATTGCAAACTGCCGCTGGCTGTGTATCGCAAGGGCATGATGTTTGAACTGAGCTGTCAGCTGTCGCTGCTGGGAAACAGGGTGCAGTCGCGCCCCGGCAAACTCAATACTTTTTACGGCGCAGCATTCTATTACCAGTTTTAATATGAAAGTACTGATCATAGAAGATGAAAGGTCCATGGCGCTGGAGATGGAAGATTTCCTGAAAAGGTCATCCTATCTCTGCGACCTGGCATTCAATGCCAGACAGGCAAGAGAGCAGATGGAGCAGAGCGGATATGATTTTATTCTGCTTGATCTCGGATTACCTGACAGGGATGGATTGCAGGTATTGGAAGAAGCAAAGCGGATATGCCCGGATGCCTCCTACATCATTCTTACTGCAAGAGGCAAACTGGAGGACCGGATTGCGGGGCTTGATCTGGGCGCAGACGATTACCTGCCCAAGCCTTTCTCCCTGCTGGAGTTGCAATCACGCATGCAGGCCATTTCAAGGAGAAAGTCCGGGTGGAAAGACAGTTCTGTGGAACTGGGTGATTTCAGCATCAACCTGGTTACGCGCGTAGCCAGTTATCAGGGAAATGATGTGGGGCTTTCCAAAAAAGAATTCGATCTGCTGAGTTATCTTGTACTGCATAAGAACCGCCCTCTTACAAGATTACAGTTGGGTGAACATATCTGGGGCAGTTTTTCAGATGATGATTATGATTCGAATTATATAGATGTACATATCAAAAATATCCGGAAAAAGATGACGGCCTTTGCTCCGGTAGAATGGTTGCAGACCATCAGGGGCGTAGGTTATAAGATCAAACTCTGATCACTGAATGAAACTGCTGACCAAACTCACTTTATTTGCCACCATCTCGAAGCTGGCCATCGTGCTGCTCTTCGTATGGTTATTGCCATTGCTGGTAGATAAGGTAGCGATGGAATATGCCAATCACCGCTTGCGCCAGCAGGAAAAGAAAGTATTCAATGTGATCCGGCAGAACGGCATCGAGTATTACCTGGAAGGCGATTCCACCTATGGCAGTTATACCATGCTGAAGGAAGAGTATGTTTCGCTGGAAAGGAACAGCAATGTGCAGATCCCCGATACCATCCTGAATTCCCAGCGGATCGTTGAAGGTGATACGCTTAACTACCGCACGCTGATTTCCAATTTTGAATATGGGGACCATCAGTATACACTTGAGATCGGCAAAACGGTTGACAGTATCAGGCTCTACAATGCGCCCCTGCAGCGGATCGCGCTCTGGGTGCTGGCGGCACTGGTATTGTTCACGTTGTTACTGGATCTTTCAGTAACACGTATTCTCATCAGTCCTTTGCGGAAGATCATCCGTTCCAGGCTGGTGAATGCAAGAGTGCCTTTCACGAAAAATTCTCCTCCCGTTAAGACCTCCACTTCCGATTTCAGGTATCTTGATGAAAGTCTTATCGGTCTGATGCAAACCATTACAGATGATTTTGAACGGGAACGTGCCTTCACTTCCAATGCATCCCACGAACTGATGACGCCCATCAGTATCCTGCAAACAAAACTTGAAAACCTGATGCTCGTCAGTCAGGATGAAGCCACACAGGAAAAGGTGCTTGACATGATGAAGATACTGAACCGGCTGAAGAAGATCGTGAATGCATTGCTGATGATCTCCCGCATAGAGAATGCCCAGTATCTCCGCAGCCACACTGTACGATGCAGCCAGCTGATCCCTGAGATCACCAATGAACTGGCAGGTAGAATAGCCAACCGCCACCTGACCCTAACCATTTCGTTAAGGGAAGATATTCAGCTGATCCGCCTCAATCAGGATCTGGTGTTTCAACTGTTTTACAATATCATCACCAATGCCATCCGGTATAATAGGGAAGGAGGATGTATAAGTATAACAGATAGTATGGGTGCAGGAGGGGAGTATCTTGTGTCTGTAAAAGATACGGGTGTGGGAATTTCCGCTGAAGAACAGGAGAGTATTTTCGACCGCTTTAAGAAAGGTGGTTTTGCCCGGAATGAGGGGCATGGACTTGGCCTGTCGATTGTCAGAAGCATAGTTACCTACCACGGGCTGGATCTCAGCCTGGAATCGGAGCCCGGCCTGGGCTCAGTCTTCACTGTCAGCTTTCCTGCCGGCATCGTGGAAAAGACCGGTCCTGAAACTTTTTGAAAAAATTGTAACATTTCTTTCCCGCTGCACGTCCCTATAGGAGTAAACCCTTTCAACTCAAAATGAATGATCATGAAAAAAATCGCTTTAGGCCTTGCAGCCCTGCTTTTTACGGTATGCTTAATGGCCCAGAAGACCTTCAATGACCCTAATGCGGAATTACGGGATGTAAAAGGTTTCAAGGGAGTGACGGTGGCCACTGGTATTCAATTGTATATCACCCAGGATGCGGCTGAGGCGGTGGCAATCAGTGCTGAATCGGCAGAAATAAAGGACCGGGTGAAAACGATCGTGCAGGATGGTGTATTGCGGATCTTCTTTGAAAATACAGGATTGAAGTTCAAGTTCAAATACCTCAAGAAAAATGTAAAAGCCTATGTTTCCATTGCCACTGTAGAAAAACTGGAAGTATCTTCGGGGGCGTACATGCAGGTGGAAGGCACTATCAAGTCTGACAAACTGTTGCTGGAGGCGCATAGTGGCGGAACTTTCAAAGGGAATGTAGAGGCATCGGCTTTGTCTGTAGAGCATGCGAGTGGTTCCGTAGTGAAGATCTCCGGTTCGGCAGGAAAGATAGATGTGGATGGAAGTAGTGGCAGTGATCTCAGTGGATATGAGCTGGTAACGGAGAAAGCGAATGTGAAGGTGAGCAGTGGCGCCAGTGTGAAGCTCACTATCAATAAAGAAGTATCTGCCAAAGCCAGCAGTGGCGGAGAACTGGTGTACAAGGGCGATGCTTCCCGCAATGATGTGCATACCAGCAGTGGTGGAAGTGTAAGCAACAAAAAATAAGCAGCAAACAGATTTATGATTATGAAAAGGTGGATAATTCTCATGGCGGTATTTTTCCCGCTTGCCCTTATGGCGCAGAAAGTGATCATCAATGATCCCAATGTACAGCCAAGAGAGATCGGAAGTTTTCATTCGATCAGGGTATCCAACGCTATTGACCTGTTCATTTCACAGGATGAGACCGAGTCTCTGGCCGTGAGTGCTTTGAAGGAAGAGTATCGCGACAGGATCAGGACTGTAGTGGAAGATGGAGTATTGAAGATCACGTTTGACAATAAAGGATTCAATTTCCATGGGAATATGAAACTGCGTGCCTATATCGCTTTCAGAGAGCTTAAGAAACTTACTGCATCAGGAGCCAGTGATGTGATTGTTACAGGGACCATCAAGGGATCTCAGCTGAGTATCGAGATGAGTGGCGCCAGTGATTTCAAAGGGGCTGTAGATGTGGGCACGCTGAATATCCGCTTGTCAGGCGCTTCCGATGCCTCTTTGAGCGGAACGGCTACCACTGTTTCCGTTAATACCAATGGCGCCAGTGATCTGAAGGCATATGATCTGAAATCGGATTATTGTGATATAGAAACCAGCGGTGCTTCCGATGTTCAGATCACGGTGAATAAAGAAATAAGCGCCCGTGCTTCAGGGGCCAGTGATGTGAATTACCGTGGTGATGCTGTGATCAAGAATCAGCAGAGCAATGGTGCCAGCAGTGTGAGAAAAAGAAACTAGTACTGGTCATCGGCCGAAGGCCCAGACCATGAATTCAGGAAATGCAACGCTCCAGTAAGGCCAGTCGTGCTGCCCCTGGGGCGTTTCTTTATATACGATATCTGCATCCGGTATTCCTCTTTCTTTGAGCGCTGCGATCACATCCTTTGTGTCGTCGATGGCGTCGATGATGCCATCTCCGTCGCGGTCTGAATTTTCTTCTTTCGCTCCAACATAGAACCAGTATTGCTGATTGGGCTTTTTGCGGGATGCTTTGAGCCGCGCGATCATGATGCGGTTTTTATCATTATTGTAAGTACTGTCTTTGGTGTCTTTATCTCGCCACCAGAAGGAACCGGAGAAGAGTCCGAGCTTCTGGATCTTATCGTTATGCGTATATCCTATATCCAGTGCACTTAGTGCGCCGAGCGACATACCAGCGAATGCCACGGATTTGAATTTGCGGACACCTGCTTTCTTCTTGATATATGGATAGAGCTCATTGTTGATGAAAGCATCGTAGTGATCTGCTTTGCTGCCTCTTTTTTGATAATCGGGTTTACCGGCCACGCCATATTCCTGCATTCGGTCTGCGGCATGGATGGCAACGATCACGAGCGGCTGGATGGCTTTGGCTTTTACGAGGCTGTCGGTAATGGCTTTTACCCGTAGCCGTTCAATATCCTGTCCATCGTTGAGGAGGAGCAGATGTATTGTAGTACGATCGTCGGGAACCGGGGTATTGATCACCGTTAGGGCTACCTTGCGTTGAAGGTGGCGGCTGTAAAGCTCGTCCTGTTGCTGGGTTACGCCTTTTCCGCAGGCGAAGAAGAGGGGAGCGATGAGTAAGAAATGGAAAAAAGATTTCATACAATGAATATACAATTTTGTAAAAATTTGAAATTCATTTTGGTGTGAATGAAAAAGCTCCTATATTTGCACTCCAATACATCGCGAAGTAGAGCAGCGGTAGCTCGTCGGGCTCATAACCCGAAGGTCCCAGGTTCGATCCCTGGCTTCGCAACAGAAACAGAACCAGTCGATATCGGCTGGTTTTTTGTTTTTTATCTTGTGAACTCAGGTTTCGCTAAGCTTCCATCCGCTATAACAATGCTCTTGTTGTTACTTTAGAAGAGCCAGAAGTACATTCATTTCCAAAATTCATCAGCCAATTAGCTGGTGAGATCATAAGCACTCATAACCGGCAATTTTTTGTTGCAACTCATAGTCCCTGTTTGTTGAACAATCTAATCGAAAATACCCCTAAAGGTGATCTGGCAATTTTCGTTTGTGGTTATAACAGTAAGCAATTTGAAACAACAGTGCAAAAGCTCACCGATCAGGATCTTTCCGAGCTTTTAGATTATGGCGTTGATATATTCTTCAATATCAATCGTTGTTATAGCGAGAATAATCTCATTCTGAAAAAGCACAAGGATTTTCAACAATACCTCATTCTTATTTGTCCTGAAATTGAAAAGTGGTTGCTTAAAGATGCGATGGTAATTAACCTGGATCCAGCAGATGAAAAGTTCGGGCTTCCACCTGGATTGAAAGGGTTCAGAAGTATCAGTAAAACTCAGGATATGGATCGTAATGATGGGTTCAAGCGTTTTATCAAAGCTTTGATAAATAATAATGCACCTTCAGTGTCAACTTTGCAAAGTTGGCTGGATTTATACAAAAGTGGAACAATCAATAACTTATGCTCTGCTTGTTCTCAAAAACCAACCTGATCTTCTGATATTTGTCCACTTACCAGTACCTGAAAAGACTGAGAAATAGGCCTTCCAAAGAATTGTTTTTCCCTACTCTTATCGCGGATTCCCTGATCAATATACTGTTGTACTCTTTGTTCATCCGCGGGACAGCCGCGGGTTGCGGGAGTGGTAAGCCTTGTTTGCCGCGGAAGGGTAGCCCGGTATTACTGCTATGTCCGCAATAACGTGGCAGAAGAAGGTCGCAACCATGGTGCTGAATGCCTTCGGGACCTACTCCGGATACGGACAATCAGTAATTTAACTCCACTTCTGGTTAAACTTTACCCTGTTGCCCGGCCTGTCCTTGAAGATTAGCAGCTCTCTCCCCTTATTATTCTTTACCTTTGCACCTCTTAAAACGGTATGAAAACAGGTTTTGTCACCATATTTGGCCGGCCCAATGCCGGGAAAAGCACGCTGATGAATGCTCTGATGGGCGAGAAGCTGGCCATTGTATCACCCAAGGTGCAGACCACCCGTCACCGTATCCGTGGGATCCTCACAACAGATGATTATCAGATCATCCTGTCAGACACGCCCGGTATCATCGATCCCAAGTACAAGCTGCAGGAGAAAATGATGATGGCTGTGAAGAGTGCCATGGAGGATTCCGATGTAGCCGTTCTGCTGGTGGATGCCAATGAAGAGCTTGAAGAGGCCAACCAGATCTTCGAGACGCTGAAATTGCGCGTGCCCAGTATAGTGGTGATCAATAAAATTGATAAGGCCAGCAAAGAAAGGATCGAGGAAGTGTATGCGTTCTTCGGATCCAAATCATATTGCAAAGAGCTTATCGGCATTTCCGCCCTCAAAGGATCCCAGCTCAATGAACTGCTGCAGGGCATCCTCAAATACCTTCCAGAAGGCAACCCTTTCTTCGACGGAGAGGAAATGACCGATCTTCCCACCCGCTTTTTTGTAGCGGAAATGGTCCGCGAAAAGATCTTCTACCTGTACAAGGAAGAAATACCTTATCACGCCACGGTGATCATCACCGAATTCAAAGAAAAATCAACTTTAACCAAGATAGTGGCCGACATCATCGTGCAGCGTGAAACACAGAAAGTGATCCTGCTGGGCGAAGGCGGAAAAATGATCAAACAACTGGGAACCCAGGCCAGAGCGGATATTGAAGCCTTCCTCGGAAGGAAGGTATTCCTGGAACTGTTTGTGAAAGTGCGCCCGAAATGGCGCGACAATGAGTTCATGCTCAAAGAATACGGATACTATTAATAAAATCAGGGATAGTCATGGCAGGTTTTACTGTAGCAATTGTCGGGCGACCGAATGTAGGGAAAAGCACATTTTTTAATCGCTTGCTGGAGCAGCGCAAGGCCATCGTGGATGACCAGAGCGGTGTTACGCGCGACCGCCAGTACGGCGTTTGCGAGTGGAACGGCAAAACCTTCAACGTGATAGACACAGGAGGTTTTGTACCGCAGAGCGAAGATGTGTTTGAGCGCGAGATCAAAAAACAGGTGATGATAGCCGTGGAAGAGGCCAATGCCATCATCTTCATGGCTGATGCCGCTACTGGTATCACTGACCTGGACGAAGCCATGGCGGATGTGCTCCGTCGCGCTTCCAAACCAGTATTCATTGCAGTTAACAAGGTAGACAATCCCGAGCGCCTGCTGGAAGCTACCGAGTTCTACAGCCTCGGCTTCGATAATATCTTCTTCGTTTCTGCCATGTCTGGCAGCGGCACCGGTGAAATCCTGGACGCGGTGACAGGGATCATGACCGAGAAAGAATCCGAAGAGCAGGAGCAGATCAATGATCTTCCCCGCTTTGCCATCATCGGGCAGCCCAATGTGGGCAAATCATCCCTGCTCAATGCCCTGGTAGGACAGGAGCGCACCATCGTAAGCGATATCGCCGGCACAACCCGCGACACTATCCATACCCGTTACAATCTCTTCCAGAAAGATTTCATGCTGATCGATACGGCCGGTATCCGCCGCAAGACCAAAGTGCATGAAGACCTGGAATTCTATTCCGTGATCCGGGCCATCAAAGCCATGGACGAAGCCGATATATGTTTATTGCTGCTGGATGCTGAAAAAGGGATCACACAACAGGACCTCAACATCTTCAGTCTGGCTGCCAAGAAAGGCAAGGGCATCGTATTGCTGGTGAACAAATGGGATACGATGGCAAAGGAAACCAATACTGCCCGCGATTACGAAAAAACATTGAAAGAAAGGATCGCACCCTTTACGGATGTACCTATCCTTTTCATATCCGCTAAGGAAAAACAAAGGATCCACAAAGCGATAGAACTTGCGCTGGAAGTGTATGCCAACAAGCAGCAGCGGATCCCTACCTCCAAGCTGAACGAGGTGATGCTGAAAGCCATCGAAAGCTACCACCCGCCGGTGGTTCGTGGAAACCCGGTAAAGATCAAGTTCGTAACCCAGCTGCCAACGCATGTACCTTCCTTTGCATTCTTTGCCAACCTGCCTGACGATATCAAGCAGCCGTACAAGAATTACCTGGAAAATCAGTTGAGGCAAAACTTTAATTTCAAAGGGGTGCCGGTGAGGCTTTTCTTCCGCAAAAAGTAGAAAAGTTTTTAATGATATATGTCAAATCACTTGCATAATATCAAAAAGCTTATACCTTTGCGCCCATCTGATTAAACTCTAAAAAGCAAGTTCGCATGAAAAAGTTATTCGCAATTTTGGCTGTAGCTGGTGTACTCGTAGCCTGCAACGACAGCGGTAAAACTGAAGAGCCTAAACAAGACACAACTGCAGTTCAAGCTCCAGCTCCTGCACCAGCACCTGCTGACAGCACTGCTACTCCAGCTCCTGCTGACAGCTCTGCTACTCCTAAAGTTGATTCTGCAGCTAAGCACTAATATGCTCCCTGCATAAACTTCTTGCAAGAAATTATGCCCCGGGCTTTTCCGGGGCACTTTTTTTGTCCCGGGAGCCTGAAAAATGCGGCAAATTCCCCGTTCTGGGATAGTGGAAACTTTCCATTCACCTATTTTGCCTCACCCCTTGCATGGTATCCTGTTTTTATTGTATATTGTCCCCCGAACCACACTTAGTGCTATAATTCCATTCTGTTTCCTACCGCAAAGACCTCTCGGAATCCACTCTCCTGTGCATTTTTTCGCATTCTGATTCTTAAAATACTTCATGTATGAAAAAACTCTACATGCTTACCTTAGCATGCACCCTATGTTGCATTGCTACCACTCATGCACAAACGAGATATTGGAGAGGGGCAGCAAATGGATTATGGAGCAGCACTTCCAACTGGTCCGCTGACGGTGTATCAACCGGGGCATCAGTACCCAATTCTGCTACCTCTATCGCCATCTTTGATCAGGGTACACCCACTGTTGAAGTGAGCGGTTCCGTGCAGCTCCTTTCTCTGGTTGTTATGAATAATGTAACAGCCAGGATCACGGCAACTGGCAACACTAATTTTCAACTGATCGGAACCACAACCACCAATTACGCGCTGCGTATCGATGCAGGCAGCCGGCTGGAGAGTATCAATGTTCCCAACGTTGGATTCGTTTCCGCATTTGCCAATAACGCCAAAGGCCTGGTGAACGGCACCTGGTATTTTGGTGCTACCGGCGCAGGCGGTGGTGGCAGTGCTTACACCCTGCCATCTGCAACCGGCCAGGGCAACAGGCTGGATGTGAATGGCACCATGATCCTTGGACTCGGATCCATTCCTCATACACTGGCTTCCGCAGCCGGATACTGCTTTTTCAATGGCGGCTCTGAATGCCGTGTGGAAAGAGATGGTGGAGGCACACCCGTTGCCACCTGGGCCAGCACTTCTACCATTAATATAACAGGCAATACCGGTTCGTTAACAACCATCAATACAGTTTCTCCTTATACTATAGGTAACCTGGTCTTCAACTGCCCTGCACTGAATGCTGATATTACCTGGGCACTTCAACCCGGTCTTATAATCGGTGGACATTTCCAGGTACTGAATACAAACAACAGGAACGTGACGATGGGCTTTATCGGTAGTACCGGTGCAACCATCAATTACACTGTTACCGGTAATTTTGAACTGGGCGGAACTTCTGTGGTTACACTCGGTAACAGTAATCCGGGTGCAGATGCCAGCTGGATCCTGCAGGTAAATGGCAACTACAGCCAGACAGGTGGTACTTTCAACCTTCGTGATGCCGTTGTTACTACTGCTTCTTATCCCACAGAGCTAAGGGTGAAAGGCAACTTCACACAAACCGCCGGTTCATTCGGCGCACCTGCTTCAGCAAATCCTGCCAATGCTGAGATCTACGCTGTAGAGTTGAATGGAAACGCTGTACAAACGATCAACATCAGTTCTGGCACCATCGATAATGCTAATAATGTAGTTACCCTCAGGATGAATAACGTGAACGGCGCTGTTCTTGCCGCTCCGCTTTCTGTAGGAAGGCTCAGCTGGGCTACTACCAATAAAGGAAAGATCAGCTCCGGTTCAAACCTGCTGATGATAAACAACACAGCGAATGATGCCTTGACTGTGAACGGTGCAGGCACTAACGCCTTTGTTGCCGGTCTGGTGGGTCGCAGAACCAACACTGCAGCGGCGCTTACTCTGCCAACAGGTGGTAATGTTTACCGCCCAGTTGACGTGATCCCCAATACAGCCACGCTTTCATCTTATTCTGGTCAGTATGTTGCCGGTTCTTACGGCGTTACAGCTGTATCAACACCTCTTTATAAAGTATCTAATGCTGAATACTGGAACATTTCAAAAGTTTCAGGAAGTGATGCCGCAGTTAAGCTGACAGTATCAGGCGCAGTGCCCGGAGCATTTGGTCCGGATAAACTGGTGGTAGCACATTTCAATTCCGTTGACAACAAGTGGGAGAGTGTAAAAGGCCTGACAGGCAATGAGCTCACACCAGGCAACAGCACCACCGGTACTGTTACTTCCGATGTGCTCAGCAGCTTCAGTCCATTTACCTTCGGTGTAGTGCCCGGTTCTCCGTTGCCTGTATACCTGCTGTCGTTCAACGCGAAGAAGGTATCCAATACGGCTGCTAAACTCGACTGGAACATCACTGCCAGCAGCAACCCTGACAGGTTTGAAGTACTGCGTTCAGAGGATGGCACCAACTTCAATGCTGTTGGAACTGTGAAAGCCGCTACACAGCAACTGACATTCACATTCCAGGATAATCAACTGCCGAAGAAGACCACTTACTACCAGCTGCGTATGATCGATCAGCAGGGTGTGGTAATGATGAGCAAGATTGTTACTGTATTCAATAACGGAGAAGGTTGGTTGATCAATTCCATGATGCCTACACTGGTTACCAGCCAGGCCAAACTGAATATCAGCGCTTCCTCAAGGGCTACTATCAGACTTGCGGTTACCGATATGTACGGCAGGATCGTTCACCAGCAACAGTCTGCCCTTTCAGCCGGCAGCCAGGATGTATGGCTCAACCTCAGTGCACTGCCTGCAGGTGCGTACCAGGTGACCGGAATTCTTGACAATGGTGCGAAGACCGGAAGCATCCGCTTTGTGAAACAATAGAAGTTTACCAGGTTTTAAATATGCCTTCAGGGTGCCCCGGAACAGATCGGGGCACCCTTTTTCATTTATGCTATTTATCATTATTTTTATATGTGCACCTGCTGAAAAAATATCTGAAAAAGACGGGCTATATCTTATTTGTGATCCTGGTAACAGTTCTCTTTTTTGAGATCTTCCTCAGGATCTATAACCCTTTTCAATCGCGGCTGCGAGGAGATAAGATCGTACTTACAGCCAATAAGCAGTTTGATATAGAGAACAGGGTCAATCCCAAACTTGATAGCGTTATCCATGTCTCTCTCAATGAACTCGGGCTTCGCGGCGATCCCAAACCCTTTCATTACGATTCAGTGATTTCCATCATTACAGTCGGAGGCAGTACCACTGCCTGCAGCTTCTTAAGTGATCAGAATACATGGCCCTACCTGCTGGGGCAACGGCTTAAGCAGCAACCGGGTAATGTATGGGTGAATAATGCAGGCATGGATGGCCACTCCACCTTCGGGCACCAGGTGTTGCTCCAGGACCATCTCCTGGCGTTGAAACCCAAAGTGGTGTTGTTTCTTATTGGAGTGAACGATGTGGAGAATGCCAAACCCACCAGAACGGAACAACTGGCCAGGAAAGATCAGTACACGGGCTTCCGGTATTTCCTGAATAATAACAGCGAAGTATTCAACCTCTGCCTTAACCTCTGGCGGCAATGGCGCGCCAAAAAACTGGCCGTAACCGGAACCGATCTCATCGATCTGAAAGCATTGCCAACCATACAGGTGTCAGACGAAACACTCCATGCCCGTTTACAACAGCAGCAGCCTTTTATCGAGGGCTATCGTCAACGGGTATTGCAACTCATAGATACATGTCTGCGTCACCAGATCGTTCCTGTGATGGTCACCCAACCCTGCCGTGGCGGCATTGGTATAGACAGTATTACCGGTGTAAACCTTGAAACGGTAAAGGACTGGCAGGGTAATGGTAAAAGCAGCTGGGCCATACTGCAACTGTACAATCAGGAATTGAGAAAGGTATGTGAAGAGAAGAAAGTATTCCTGATAGACCTTGCCACATCGCTGCCTAAGAACAGTGTTTATTTCTACGATCATATTCATTTTACCAATGAAGGCGCCGCTAAAGTGGCTTCTGTACTTGCGGATACGCTTGGGCCTTACCTGCATTCCCGTTTCCCCAGGTAAGTGCAGGTTGTATGTCCATTTCTTTTTCTGTAAATTC
>NZ_JBQCGW010000008.1:0-17970 GCF_051955275.1 Pseudobacter sp.
ATCGAAAGGAAACTGCATGCTGTTTTCCTGAAAGAATTGAAAAATGGCAGTACGCTCATTGATAGCATTTTCATCTGTCAGGGCATGTTTAAACATTTGATCTAATAAATGCTCGCCTCCGCGCGTCTTTACCCGGTTGAATAAAAAGTAAACAGACCCCTGACGAAACTTTCCCATCAAATTCAGTTCATCCAGCGATTGTTTATCTATAGTAAAACTCATGATTGTTTTTTTCTGTTGATTAAAATACTATCCGCTTTTTCTACCTGTTGCCAGTGTATCTAATATTCCTTCATTGCGGATAATGATCATACCATGCCGGTCATCTGTAATACCATTCTCCAATGTGTACGTATATTCCGGCACTGTACCATTCATGCGTGTAGGCAGGTAATGAAAACCGATATTGGGCTTCTGTTTTAATTCCTCACTGGCTTCTACTATATGAGAAGAGATAATAAACATGCTGTTTCTCTTTCCGGCAAAAGCATGCGTGATGGCTACCGTTCCTTCATGCGCATCTTTCACGTTGGTGCCTCTGAACAATTCATCAAACAACACAAACAAAGATTTACCGGCGCCTAGTTCCGTGGCCACTTTCTTTACACGCAAAACTTCCGCATAAAAGTGACTGGCCCCGATGCCTAAGTTATCCGGCAGGTTAATGGTGGTATATACACCATCCATCACCGAAAACTCCATGGCGCTTGCGGCAACCGGGAAACCCATATGTGCGATATACAGGGCTGTACTGAAAGAGCGCAAAAAAGTTGATTTACCAGCCATGTTAGCTCCTGTAAGAAAAACCACCGACTTATCAGCATTCATGGTTAAACTGTTAGCCACCGGATTTTTTAATTCCGGATGATACACAGATTCTATTTTCAACAGATTGCTTCCTTTCGGATGAGCCACAGGAAAAACAAAATTTCTTTTGAAAGCCACATGAGCTACTGAAATATATACATCAATTAAATAGATGAACTGCAATACAGCCAATACCTTTTCACGTTCACGAACCCGCAACAGCACATCAAAAGCAGTAACGGCAGCATAAGACAGTTTAGCCTTCGGCCTATCATTAAAAACGGGTCGAAACGCAGGATCATTCAGCAGAGTTATCATCTCTGAACATGCATCGCGCAATTCCGACACTTTTACTACATCGCCTGTTTCTGCAAAATTGCGCATGGCATGAAGCAGTTCGATGAGAGCAGTTACACCGCTATTGATCTCCTTCTCGCCCAGTGCAGGCTTCTGACCATCCTTATTTTCTCCGGAATGGCTGATGTATTTTTCAACATTATCCAGCAAGGCAGAATCAAAAGGGAATTTTGTCTGCAGCCTGGTGAAAGATGATATGATTGCTGCCCGGTTGGTAATAGCTTCCAGATCAGACAAGGGAGTTCTGAACATCTTTTCCAGTACTTCTTCGCCACCACGGGTATAGGTATGCTTATAGATATCATAAATTCCGCTGTGCTCACGCCTGGAAAATAACCGCAGGTCTTCAATTGTCTGATCATCTGTTTGTAATAACATTGTAGCAAATTGTACAAGTACGTAAATATTATTTTCTGAACCTTCGTATTAGAATAATGGATCCAATCAGCAGCAGAATAGATGGCAGCACATACACGTATACGTTATAAAGAGTGATACCACCTTTTTTTCCAACCTTCAGCCTGATATCTTCCGGCAACTTATACTTAGTATATACCGGATATTTATTCTCCAGTAACCAACTATATAATCCCAGGGCAATGGAGCCTCCGCTACCAGTGCCAACAGACATAAAATCTGCATCTGCTGCTATCACAATCCGCTGTTCCTTATTGTTGATCTTCCGGTGGAGCTTAACGGCCAGAATATATTCATCCTTCCTGTAATCACCTTCATCTGGCGAGTAGGTGGGAGCTGCAGAATCACGCACAAATACTCCGCGTTCCATCCAGATATCATCATACCCTACATTTTTTTCATTCCCCGCTTTCTTTGGCTGCTTCTTCTTTGCGCCAGGTTTCCAGGTAGTGGATTTCTCATCGGCATAACTGTCTTTTTTTAACTCTCCGGCATCCACCACCAGACCGGTTGCGACAGTATCTTGCCTGGCTTGCTTTACATTTTCATTATGCATTGTATTACCTGGAATGCTGATAATGGGCTCTACTGTAAATCCATTCTTCTCCATAAAACTCAGAATGCCCGTTCCGTAAAAATTTGCCATGGCCGTTCTCCTGCCTGTGCGTTGATGGAGCTGCATAACAGGCTCTTTCGCCATCCAGTTGCCGGCCTTTGTCATAGCTGCAGAAAACATTTCCGTTTCCACATGCTGTCGGGGAAGCACCATTACTCCCTCTTCCATGTGAACGCCCAATTGATTGATGATCCCATTAATGATGGATTGCTTTGCCGGCTCACCGTAGATAATGGCATTGCCACCATTATTCAGATAACTCATTATATTTTCCTGCTCCTGCAGGCTGTAGGGCGATCTCGGATCAGCAATAACCAACACATTGGTTGAATCCGGATTGATCGTATTTTCCAGTGAAATGGTATCTGTATGCACACCCAGGTTGATGAGTGTATGCCGTTCTGATCGCTCGTTGGTGTTACCGCCATGTTCCCTGCCTGTAAACATCATAGGGCTTCTTTCATAATGTCCTGTGCTGAAAGACACCATCGGAGATCGGGTACTAACCAGTTCCTTGATTGCTCCGGACACATTGTACTCAAATGGCCAGGGATTTTTTGACGGATAGGTTCTTAAGAAAACTTTTTTACCCTTGTATTCCAGTTGCATCACCACTCTGTATAATTCATCTGCCAGATTTATTGAGCTGTCAATCTGTTGGGGAGATTCAACCTTATCGAAATCAAACTTGTGCATTTTGGTCATCACTGCTGCAACCTGCTGCCTGGTTCGCTTACCATAGAACATACTCAGTAAGGCAGAATCCTGGGGAGTAATATTGTAATAAAACCTGTAATTAAAATTGATGTTTGGATAAAACCGCAGGTATCTTTCCCAGAAATCCCATAGATATTCATTTCTCTTTGCAGGCATGGCAAAACTAACCGTCGGCTGCAATACATTGGTGAAGAGTGTTACATTGATACTTGATCCATCCAGTTCTTTGATAACGGCCTGTGTAGCAGAATCCAGTGTATTACGCTGATCGCGTGTTATGTCCAGATAACCTACTGCTCCCGGACGGGATGAAAAATAACCAAGCAGGAGTATCACCGAGGTGAGCACCAGGTATCTCAGAAAAACAGTACTTTTTTTCATCGATGCAACCAGGGATTGTAATTTGATCATACTTAATCCAAGGAAAAGTATGATGATAAGTATGAAGTAAGAAACGTCCCGCGTAGAGATCAGTCCGGCTTTGAGGAATTTGATCCTTCCATCAATGGATAAGAACCAGGTAATGTCACGGATAAAGTCGTACTGTTGAAAGGCTGAACCTGCTTTTTCCAGTATAATAAACAACATAAAGGTTCCAATACCTGCCAGTATCTGATAATCTGTGAGGCAGGAAACGAACAGCCCGATGGCTATATAGGCACTGGTGAGCAGAAAGAACCCAAGGAGTATAGAAAAAATCAAACTGAACTCGGCATTTTCAACGCACAAAAATCCTGTGATCAGCATTAAAGCCAGGGCAGCAGTCAATATCAGATTAAACCAGGTAAGGCCCAGAAACTTGCCCATTACCACTTCACGCGTACGGATGGGAGAAGATCTTAATAACGCCATAGATCCATTGGAAACCTCTCTTCCGATTACCCCCATGGTCAATAGTGGTATAAATAAATATAAATGATCGCTCATCACTTCCAGTGCATTAGTAAATAAACTCAAAGTGAGAGATTTTCTGAAACCAACCCAGTTGGGGTTATTAGCAACTTCAACAGCCTGCTGGCGTGAAAAATTCACCAGGGGTGATAAAAACTTCATACTGCCAAGCACAAAATAGCAGGTCATAATCACCCAGGCGATTGGTGAATAGAAAAGATATCGAAGTTCTGCCTGCGCAATTTTCAGCGTTATTTTCATTATTACAATATTTTGGAGTAGTTACTTTTTACGTCTGCGAAGGAGTAAGGCAACTGCCAGAAACAATACTATGCCAGGGATCACATAAATGTAAACGATCATCATACCCTCCACCTGATCTCTGTTGATCTTCAGGTACCGGTCATCACAGAACGGATAAAAAGTAAAAATGGGATATTGATTGTTTAATCCCCAACTATAAAACTGATGATTGAGTTTTTTGGGATCGATTGCCCTGTTAGACATAAAATCCGCATCACCAGCTACTATGATCCGTTGTTCTTTATTACCAATTTTTCTTCTCAGCGCAACGGCAAGTGTATATTCCTCCAGTTGTATATCGCCATCCTCTTTAGTAAATACAGGAGCAACAGAATCTGCAACATATGCACCTTTCTTTAACCATATTTTTTTGTTGCTTGCCGTTTTAATGATTGGTTCCACTTCAAATCCATCCACTGCCTGATATGAAAGCGGTGTAGCGGCGTTGTGATTAAGTCCGTTTCCCAAAGCAGGGAACAGTAAAAACCGCTCCATCTCTTTTGACATCGTAAGGGCTTTGTCAGACAGTTTGCCCGGAACAACATGACGAAGCTGGGAATTCTCTATCAGCATTCCATCTTCAGCAACTACACCTATCTTCTTCAGCACCGGATTCAGAATAAACTGCTTGCCGGGCTCCACAAAGAATATAGCATTACCACCACGCTGAATATACTGGTTGATCCTTTCCAGTTCAATGGGGGTGTATTCAACTTTTGGATCAGCAACCACCAGCAATTGTACACTATCGGGAATGTCTGTTTCCTTTGCAGAAACAGTATCTACATCTACTCCCCTGTCAACTAAGGAACTCAATTCAAATGTTTTGGAAGTGTATGCGCCAAAATCTCTTGGCGTGTTCCTGTAAGGACTCCGTTCCAGGTTGCCCGTCATGAAAGACACTACCACATTACTATCTCTGACAAGACGCATTAATTCTCCGGCCATATTTATCTGTTGGGGCCAGGCACCGCCATCTGCGATAGTTCTGATATAGATCTGCTTTTCTTTATAGCCTACTCTCATGATTGCCCTGAAATCTTCATTCTCCAGTTCATGAAAATTATCCAGCGAAGTACCTGGTTTGAATAAAGACCTGCGCACACCGTAGGATTCAGCTGTTAAAGAAGCAATCTGATCAATATTTTTTCCCGGATATTGCTTATAAAGTGTACTGTCTCCCTCTTTAATAGCGTAGTAATACACATAATCGAACTGAACATTCGGATAAAACCTCAGGTATTGATCCCAAAGGCCGGCCTTGTAGATGAATCTTTTTTCCGGGAAACCAAAATTTCCAAAACGCTGGAGTAAATTCACATACAAGGTCACTTTGAGAGGTGACCCGTCAAAGTTCTTTAATACTTCCTGGGTGTAAGGATGTAAAGTGTTGAATTGTTTTTTTGTAAGATCCTTATATAAAACCCAGCCCGGTGTTGAACCTGCATGTATCAACAGAACAGTTCCTGAAAGCACAAGCACATAATGAAGTGCTGTTATTTTCCTGGGGATCGCTACGCGAACACTCCGTAACCGGATCATGGCAAACAGCAGGAACATGGCAATCATCAGAATAAAATAGAGCAGATTCTTACTTGAGATCAGGCCGGAAGTAGTTTCTATTCGTTTGTATTTGAAGCTGAGTATTTCACTCACAGTACGAAATAAATCATTTTGCTGGCCGTAATTAGTGATTGTATTCAACAGGTAGAATGCTAAAAAAGTGAAAACAGCAGCAACTATCTGGTAATTGGTTACAGAACTAAAGAACAACCCGATTGCTGCATAAAAGTTGGCGAGCAAAAACAGTGATATAAAAATGGATAAATATTCCGGTGAATAACTCGCTTTTACAATTACAATACTTGTCACCAGTAAAAAAGCAGCTCCCAGTAAAAAAATAAAACTAAACAATACGATCCCCCAATATTTCCCCAGTATTATTTCCCTGTTCCGGATGGGGGACGAGTAGAGCAATTTTATAGAGCCTGCATTCATCTCCCGGTTAATCACCCCCATTGTCAATAAAGCCATAAAGAGGTGCAAATACTGAAAGTACCCATCAGTTACTTCAGCATTCATGCTCTTTAATATGCCGTCTACCTTTCCTGTGAAATTATCAACTGCTTCCAATCCAGCATCCAGACCTGATGCCATTCTTCCTAACCACTCAAAAAGAAAGCTGGCATTGATGATATAAAAGGCCAGGATCAAAAACCAGGATACGGGCGAATAAAATAAATTCCTTAATTCTGCCAGCGCAATTTTATTAATTATTTTCATAGTCAGTTTCGTTTAAGGCCGCACAGATAATTCTTTAAATACATCATCCAGCAGTGAGCGTTCCAGATTAATCTCCTGAAGTCTCCATCCCCTGGCGATGCTGGCAGCAATAATGGTTTCTGCAATATTGGATCTGTTGGAAAAATAGATCCTGCATTTTTTTGCAGTAAGGAACTCTACTTTAGCAACTCCTTCAATAGCCAGCAATTCAGTACTTGCAGGAGGGTTTTCCATCACAGCCATCAGGCTGGTAGGTTGCACATAATTATTGAATGCATCCATTGAATCTGTGAACACAATCCTGCCATTTTCTATCATCACCACATCCCTGCACAACAGGTTGATCTCAGTAAGCACATGAGAAGACAATAACACGATATGTTCCTGACCAATCTGCTGGATCAGTCTGCGTGCCTCAATAATCTGATTGGGGTCCAATCCATTGGTAGGTTCATCCAGTACAACGATGCTGGGTTTGTGAATAATAGCCTGTGCAATACCAACACGCTGTTTATATCCTCCGGACAAATTCCTGATAAGCCTGGATCTGAAATGAGTAATGCCTGTTTTATCCATAGCTTCTGCAACGGCCTGCTTCACTTTCATTTTATCGATAAACCGTAAATGGGCAGCTAAAGAAAGATATTCCTCCACGGTGGATTCCAGATGCAAAGGAGCTGTTTGTGGCAAGAATCCTATTTGCCGTTTTGCCTGTAATGGGTTCTCTTTTAAATTCAGGCCATTGATAAAAACATCTCCTTCCGTTTGTTTCAATACACCACAGATGATATTCATGGTGGTTGATTTACCGGCGCCATTGGAACCCAGTAATCCCACGATACCAGTTGTACTGATCTCGAAGTTAATGTCATGGATAGCCCATGCGGTAGCGTACCTATGTGATAGGTGCTCCACTTTCAGATGGATACTCATAATATGATTTAGAAAATGACTAAATAGGAAGCTCTGTAAATTTTGTTGAAGATTGATGTCACTATTGCAATTTGTACCCGGCACTCAATAACAGATCTCTCAGCACCCTGTACTTTTTTACAACAGCCGGATAGCCGGCATACTTTTCCAGAAATTCATCCTGTGTATATAAAAATGTTGCTGTCAGAAATGCTCTCAGATCGATCGACTCGGTTGGCATACCCAATTTGGAAGTATTTGAAAAAAATACCAGTGGATGATATAACAAACCCATCGCTTCAGGTTGTGGAATTTTATTTGCCGGCACAAGCAGCTCGTACGGTATAAACACGTAGTTAGCCGATGTATTAACAGTCTTCAATAAATCTCTGGTAACCTGGTAGAAGTCTTTCTGCAATACCGGTGAATGCTTCTGCAGCATCCATTTCTCTGCGATACCTGCCAGTAGTGAAGCGCGGTACGTTTTCTTTTCCAGTTCGCTCATCAGGGCCACATCCTGTACAATAACTCCCAAAGTATTCAGACCGTATATTGAGGTCCAACCATGCACTGTCTTTTTTTCCAGCGGGTTACTAAAAGTATAGAAGGAATCAATAAAAAATAAGCTGGGAATTATTCTGTCAGCAGGCAGTGTGGGTAAAACCTGGCTCTGTATAAATGTCAGCAATTCAGGAATAGCAGCTTTATTGGTTAAATATTTATACCCTGTGGCAGCTTCACCCTGTAAAGTATAAATAAAGGCAAGCCTGGTATAATCGAACCTTTCTATTTTTTCTCCCGGCCGGCTTATCAGCTTTTTGTGAATAGTGTCATTATAAAATCCTGCAATGCCTGTCTGCATATAAAACTGATATAAGGCATGATCAACAGGATCAGCAGGATTATCGGTCCGGACAAAATAATTGATGTCTGCATCACTCACTTCCAGGGGTGCTTCCTTTTTACAGGCTGTAAAAAGTTGCACTATCAATGCAACAAAGAGCACTGACCTGGTTTTAAAACAAAACGGCAACTGAAATATGGATAACATACAATATTTTTTAGAGTGGGTTATTGTTTCAGAGCTCGAACGGGTCTGACTTCATTGGTAATTCTTCCCTGATTGAATTCAATTTCATCGTCGGCGATTGGCAGCGTATAGGCAGCTTCGTCCTGTGCATAAGGGCCTAATTCGTAGTAGCCATCCGTTATGTAACCTGTACCCGTGAATTTAACAGACTTGTGTGTTGTTGATTTTCCAAATGGGTACTTTTCGTTTACGCCGTATCTCCTCAGATCAAACCAGCGCTGCCCTTCAAAACACAGCTCCCTTCTTCTCTCCTCCCTGATCTTCTGCATCAGGTCTGCACCGGAATCCTGCCACTGGGGAATATCCGCCGGTTTGAATCTGCATTTGAGCAATGGCTGGATGGCAGCACCTGCTTCCCCGGATCTTTCCAAAGCGGCTAAGGCTTCTGCTTTATTCAAATACATTTCTGATAACCTTAATGAATATTTATCAGAAACATCATCCGCCTGGGAGTTTCCGCCAACTCCTTTTTTAAGGGATCGTATACTTCCTTTGCTGTTTATTTTAAAAAAGGCCTGCAAACGCAGATCTTTCGCATCAAAACTATTGTACAGGTTGCCGGACACCAGAATATGATAACTGGCGGGAACTTCCATATTCATCTCCATCCTTGATCCCATGTTGTTTCCACCCATGGTAAAAATTACTTCTCTGGAAGATCGTTTTAAGAAGACGCTGTTAGCGGGAGATTCATTCAGATCAGTCATCTTATACTGGTTCAGTGCAATAACGCGATCAGCATACAGAATACTCTTTTCATAGTTCTCCATATACAAATGCATCCTGCTCAAAAGGCCTGCCACCGCTGCACCTGAGGCACGCAGATCTGAAACTGCAGGATTTCCTGAGAGATGGGTATCAGCAATTTCAAGATCACGGATAATCTGATCATACACATCCTTTACAGAACTTCTGCTCACAAACTGGCTGGTAATATCAGGCGATATCTTTAAGGGAACACCCGGGTCTGCCTGTGCTGTTGAAGGGCGGTAGGGCTTTCCATATAAATTAACCAGGGTATAATAATATAAGGCTCTTAAAAAATGGGCTTCTCCACGGATCCTGTTAATCACTGCAACGGGTTCACCTTTTGTCAGGAGTCTGTCAGCTTCAAATATGATGGTATTGATCCTTGCAATTTTAGCATACACAGTATTATAGTAGCTGTCTGTTCTTGATACTTCTCCGGCAGAGTTTATTCTTGGCTCATCCTGCCAGTATTGAATACCATGTTCAAAGAACAACTGGTAATTAACAGTGGGAATACCAACATCTATATCATCATCTGAAATATGGAATAAGTTTGTCTGAATATCACTGGTTCCGATACCTATATAAGCATCTCCTATCAGCACTTCATTCAGATCAGCTGCCGTTTCTATAAAACTCATGTTCTGAGAATAAGACGACAAATACTTTTTACATGAAACCAAATTTGCACTTAACAAACAAATCCAGACAACCCCCGTTAATCTTTTAGTTAATTGCATAGTATATTTTTTAGAAGCTTACATTAATGTTTAAGGAATACACTGGCCTGATGGATAAATTTATATTGGGAGAAGTTCCGGACTGGGCCGGGTCCTGACCACGCAAGGCCTTATGAGCGATGGTGAAAAGATTATTTCCACCTACCGATGCTATTGCTCCTTTACAGTTCAACTTTTTACAAATCTCATTGGGGAACCTGTAACTTAAAGACACATACTGCAGTTTCAGGAAATCACCACTCACTACACGGATATCAGAGTAATCATACATCTGATAATAATGGTCAGCAAATGGGGTGTTCAGTCTTGAATCAGTCATTCTCCACCAGGCATACTGGTCCATTGGACTTCTGCCTGCACCCTGGATGGAAGGAATATTGGTAAATTGTTCATCTCCCGGATAGCGCCACCTGTCAACGAACTCTTTTCTGATATTTTGTTGCGATGATGGGCGGTAGGTTCCATAATTGCCTGAGGCAATTTTCAGCAATCTTACTTTATTACCTACGCTATAGGAAAAGTTCACCATCAGACTCCAGTTACCATAGATAAAGGAATTGCTGATGCCGCCCTGCAGAACAGGCTCTCTTCTTCCGGACTCCTCCATCACCATACTGAACATTTCATTTTTTCCAATCTTGGCATACTGTTCTCTCAGTGCTATTCTGTTTCCGGGCTCTGCACCATAAAATACAGGATAGCCAAGTTGAGGATCAAGCCCTTTGAATCTGTAAGAATAAAATGTATTCACAGATTTCCCATTGACCGGCACAGCACCATTCAGGTAATCATTGTAGGTAAGTGTGGCCTCATCCACCAGAACATTTCTGGAATTGACTGACTGAGCAAGCAATCTGTTAAACACCTGACCCAACTGAGGGTCCAGGCGCCAGGTAAATCCTTTTTTCCCTTTGGCACCCAGGTTGTCGATCACTTTAAAATTCATGCTGAGTTCCAGTCCCTGGTTTTCAATGGTGCCTCCGTTTACTACATAAGTGTTGTTGATTGCACCATTTACACTGGAAACTTTCATGTTCATAAATGCATCGGTGGTCCTGCTTAAGAAATAGCCCACAGAACCTCTGATCCTTCCCTGCATTATTGAGAACAGAAAGGTGGCACTATAGTCCTGTACTTTTTCCCATTTCAGATTGGGGTTGGGGAAATAAGTGATATTGGATGAGTACTCATTGAAATGTGTATTCAGCGGACCTTTGGTCATGATGGTGTGAACGGTTTGCCCCGGTAACATATTCCCTCTGGTGCCTAAAGACAACAACAGGGAAGCATCATCGATCCACGCCTGATGGCGGAGCAGGTCTTCATGCATGTTCCATCTTCCTGATAATGCCCAGGTAGGCAGAAACTTTTCATTGCTTCTCGCACCAAATGAATTGGAGAACTCCTGACTTACAGTTCCGGAGAACACCCATTTATTTTTATAAATATAAGTAGTGGTAAGAAATGGGCGGATTGCTTTATTCAACTCCTCTGTAACAACCGGGCGACCGGATGTGGAAACCCAGCTTGCATAGGTTGTGTAAGATGAAGGATTTATCGCTGCAAAGCTTTTTCCCCGGTCAGGATAATAACCTCTTGCCGTTGATGAAAAAGAATTGGTCCGGTTAGAAGTAAGATCTGCTGCCAGATCTGCTGAAAGCTGATGGTAATTTCTTTTGTCTAAAAAACTGGAATAATTAAGACGTGTATTGATCAGGTAATTATTTCTGTTAACAGACTGAGATCGCAACTCACCTCCAAAAGGCATCGGGTCATTTAAAGGAGTAAACAACTTTGTCACAGTATTATAAGCAGTATAACGAAGCTGGAGTGCCCATTCCGTATTTTCACTGAACCATGTTTCTCTGGAAGAATTCCCTGAAGTATAGGCCAGACGGGAGGTAAACTGTAAACCCTTTATTATTTCATACCGGATATTTACACTGGCATTGTATTCATTATTCTGAATAACGTCCCCGGTGTTCTTCATTTCATTTACAATGTTCATTTTATTCAGGGGGAGGAAATTCATAGAGTGAGGATCAGAATTGATTGTAGAATAGAAATACAGGGAGCCATCATCATTGCGCAACGGAATTGCTCTGCTGGTGCCATAAGCGTAGTTCAATACGCCAACTTCTGAAGGAGTATAGTTCTTTTTCTCCTTATTGATCTGAACGTTAAAGTCCACTATAAACTTTTTGTAATTCATCTGCATGTTGAGCAAGCCGGTCAACAAGTCATTTTTTTCCTTTTTAATTACTCCGGGTTCTGAACGATAACCTATAGAAGCGCGGTAAGCCGCGGACTTGGTTCCACCAGAAATGCTCAGCGTATGGTTGCTGGCAAATACATCCTGCATCACATGTCCCAACCAGTCAGTGTTCATTGTTTCTGCTTTACCCACCTGCTGTTTATAAGTATCAAAGTCAATCTCACCATTAAAGTATTTCAAAATTGCTGTTTCGTACCCTTCCATTCCAGCACCTCTCAGTTGCATTTGCCTTTTTATCATTTCCCTTGATACATCCACCCGCTCTCTTGAGTCCATCATGTAAATGGAATTATCAGTATATCTCGGTCTCCGTGTAAATGTGGTGGTGACATTGTAATTGAGGCTTGGAGGGCCCGGCTTACCTCTCTTGGTAGTGATAACAATTACACCATTAGCTGCACGAACGCCATACAAGGCAGCGGCAGTAGCATCTTTCAGAACATCGATCTGCTCAATGTCGAAAGGATTAATGCCAGAGATCGCATTACCTAATAAATTCACGAAATCAGGATCATTCATCCGTTGCGGGTCTATAGGAAAAGGATTGGTGCGCACGATGCCGTCCACCACCCATAAGGGTTCCCTGGATCCGAGGAAGCTGTTAGTACCGCGTACGCGCAGTTTAGGAGCTGCCCCTGCCTGCCCGGAGTTCTGCATATACATCATACCAGGCACCCTTCCTTCCAGCATTTTATCAACCGTACTAAGGCCGGGTTGTATGATAGAATCCATCTTTAAAGAGGTGACAGATCCTGTAAGGAATTTTTGCTGGATCTTCTGATACCCGTTGTAAACAACAGCTTCATCCAGCATGGCGCGGGGGATCAAACGGACATTTATATTTTTTGTGGTATCCTTTACAGTGAACATATATGACATGTACCCTACGTAGGTGATTTCGATAACCTCTCCTGCGCTTGCTGCTATTGAGATCCAGCCATCTGCTTTGGTCACAATTGCAAGCTTTGTTTTTTTGTTGGTGACAGTGGCTCCGGCAAGAGGATTATCTTCCTGATCCGTTACCCGTATGCGCAGTTGTACCTGGTTGTTATCGGTTATATCACTGCCATTAATATGGATCGCATTACCCACATTGGGTTTACGGGAGAGGAAAATAGTTTTATCCTGAATATCGTATTGAACAGGAAGACTTTTAAAGACCAGGTCTAAAAATGCGTGAAGCGGCAGTTTGTCGGCTGTAATTGAAACAGTGACGTTTGCGGAGAATAATTCCGGGCGATATGCTACAACATAGCCCGTCTGTTTTTCAATAGCGGTAAAGACAGTTTTGATTGGGATTCTGTCTCCCGATAGCGTTACCGACTGTCCTGTTCCTGTGGCAGACGCCGACATACAGGCAACGAAAAGAAGAAATGACAGCATTCTCATAAGGCGCATCATTTGAGCTGACCGACGGAAGTTAATACCTGTCCGACCCGAGGACACAACCAGAAAAAACTCCCAGCCAATAGCAGTTTTTGGCATAATTTTACAGTGTTTGGTTAGAAAAAATCGATACACGTCTTTTTGATCAACCCAAACATCGCCGGGAGTGTCGCAAGCACTTCCGGTTTGTTTTTTTAAGGTATACAGTCAATGCTGTTACCAGTATTTACGGGTACAGCAAATTGCCAGTTTACCTGGGCTAATCACAATGGGAGGTTTAATGGTTGTATCTAGCCTTATTTCATTAAATGGCCGCTTACTGAAGGATGATTAATTTTCTGCCATCTAATCTGAAATGCACACCCAATGCTTCTAAATTTTTCAATAAGCCATCGAGTGGAACACCTCTTGTCATTTTACCGGCTAATTGTGTAGTTGGAATTATATTATTGTCATAAACGACCTTTACATCGTACCATCGTTCCAGTTGTCGCATGATGGCATCGAATGTGGCGCCTTCAAAATTGATAAATCCGTTTTTCCATGCCATTACTTGCTCTATACCGGCATCATTGATCACGTTTACACGTTGCGATGCGTTTGATTGCCCAATAGGAATCTGCGCCTGCTGACCTGGTTTTATTGTTGTTCCGTTTACCCTTACAACACCTTCGATCAATGTGGTGTTTACCGATGACTCGTTTTCATAGGCATTTACATTGAAGCTGGTACCTAATACTTCTATCTTTGCTGTATTGCCTGCATTCACAATAAAGGGGCGACCGGGTTGCTTTGCAACCTCGAGATACACTTCTCCGGTAATTTCAATCCCGCGATCATTTCCTTTGAATACCGTAGGATACCTGACAGAACTGGCAGCATTGAGCCAAACCTGCGTACCATCAGGTAATGTCATCCTGTATTGCCTGCCCACCTGGGTTGTAATAGTATTATATATGGTCTCAGCTCCATTCCGGTCATAAATGAGCTGACCGTCTCTTACAATAGCTTTTGCTCCCCCCTGAAGGGCCACCACTCCGTTCTGAACGGAATCCAGCGATAACTGCGTTCCATCTCCCAGCGTAAGCACTGCACCTTCCTTCCCTGGAAGGATATTTTCCTTCCCCGTTATTGCCAGTTCCTTTTTTACAGCCTGATCATCGTCAGCCTTAAAAAGCAAATATCCTCCAACGCCCAATATAAGAACAATGCAGGCAGCTGCCCATCGCCATTTTCGCAGGAACTGCCTTCCGTACACCACCGGCCTTGGTTGGGATCCGGCTGCTTCTTTCAATTCAGGCAAAGCGACGTACAGCTTTTCACTCATTTCTTCCCTGACTGATAAATATTCAGCATAGATCTCTGACAATAAAGCCGGGTCATTGAGTTGATCATACAAAAGCTGGTTGCCGGCATCGGCAGCCAGCCAGGCATCGAGTTCAGCATTCCCGGCTTCGTTGATAACTCCTGCCTGCCTGTCGGCAATGAGCTGTTTTATATGCATGAATTGAATATAGTTCATAAGGTTACCTGATAATGAACGTAGCCATTCAACATTTGTAGTGTTGAAAAAATGTTTTTTTTGAAAAAATTTTCAGATCAATCCATAGGAGGGAGAAACCAAAGATTCGTTAGTAGCAAAAGCAGATCCTGCCTGTGTTTAAGGGAAAGCCGGAGAGCTTTGAGGGATCTTGACAAATGATCACGTACGGATTGATTGCTCAATCCCAGTTGTTCGGCAATCATTTCATTACTGATCCCTTTCATGAAGCGCATCTTGAAAATCTCCCGGCCACGGGGAGACAATGCTTCAATCTCCTTATATAAAGCCTGCAGCCGGTCTGCCATTATATCTTCCCTGGTCCAGTTATCCTCTATCGACGGCTGAAGATTTTCCAGGTATTGTATCCGGGATTGTTCAGATTGACGTTGCCTTAAGATATCCAGGCAACCATTGCGGGTTGTAACACGAAGCCAGGCAGCAATAGCGCGTTCTGTAGGGAAATCCAGCTTGCTTTTCCAGAGTTTCACAAAAGCATCGGTAGCGGCATCCTGCGCAGCCTGCCTGTCTCCCAACAGTTCCAGAGCCAGGAAATAAACATGAGATTGCTGACGATGCCAGATTTCCCTGAATACTGCTGAATTCTTCAGGTCAGGGCTTGGCTCCGGTCCATGGGGCAGGGAATTATATGTAGAAACCTTTGTCATTAGGTGACTGGAATCAGGGATGATCTTTATGGATGGAGATCAATCCTGCACTCACCAAAAGTAACCGATTATTCGATAAATATCATAAATGAGGTAATTCAGGAAAAGCAGGCTCTCTTAATTACATGTTTTCACTGGAAAAAAGAGAAGAAAAATGATAAAGGACAGGCAATGAAAAAGTCTGCAATCAGTGATTTTGCAGGCCTCTCTAAAATTATAATTTCAAACATAATTGATTTTCCGCGGAATTGGACGGTACCCGGCCAATGAACAACTATATTATAATTATCAACAAGTTGCATTAATCAAGGAAACAAAGAACTGCTGCCTCTTTTATGCTTATTTATTTCCATAGATTCTTCGGTGCTTTGCCCGCTTTCAGCTGGGCCAAATTGGCTGTAAACAGTTCCATTTTTTCAAAGGGCAATTTTGTCAATTCCTGTTCATAGATCTTTACTGCCTCGTCCTGCTTCCCATTTTTGAACAACAGTCCGGCATATACGCCTTCAGTGGAGAAATGAGAGAAAATATCCTTCGCTTTCTTTGCCCAGGCCAGCCCGCGCTGAAGCATCGCTTTGTCTGTAGGATTCATATATATGGTCTCTGCCGCATCCCGCAGAAAATAGGCCCAGTTAACAGCATCTCCTAAACGCATGATGTCTTTTAACATCTCCCAGTTGCCAACCTCTGCAGAATCCAATTTGCCGGAGAGATAGGGTTCCATGAATTTATCGAAATCAGGTTTTTTCTCTGCGATCATTTGATAAGGGTCTCTTTTCAACAGTCCATTCTTAACATAATCCGTAACAGCAGCGTTGAATTTTTTTGCATCATAATTCTTCGAATAATAATCCAGTTTCACTTTACGGTAAATGACTTCCCTGTCAGGACTCTTAAGAAGGGTTGTCAACTGTTTTATACAGGCTTCCGCTTTGTTTAGTTCCTGCTCTTTTTTATTGGGTACGATATTTTTCAAAATGTAATTGTTCACTCCGAACTGCACTATATAGAGTGAAGGAGCCCCGGAGGCCCCGATACTATCGATGGCTGCGTGGTGCTGAATTACATACTTATACAAATGACCATCGGGAATATATTGCACTGCAATATAGGCGGCCAGGAGTTTTGCCCAGGTTTCTTTTTCCTGCAGGTCAGTTGCATCCAGCTTAGGGAACAATTCTTCTATCAGTTCTCCACAGGGCAGTTCTGTTGCCTGTCTTTTTCTGATATAACCAAGCAGGAAATCTTTACTGCGGTCACCGGCCCTGTATTCGTTCATCCATTTTGCGAGAGGCTTCGGATCATTCTTTTCCGCGATGGCTATATTGGCTTCTTTAAGAAAAGATCCGGCAGGCATGTAGCCGGTAGCGCGATAGATCAGTTCCCCCTCGCTATTGATAAAAAGATAAGTAGGGTAAGCTTTGGCGTTATACTTATTGGATAGCTCAATCCCTTCTCCTTTCTCTGCATCTATTTTATAATTGATGAAACTGGCATTGAAAACATTGCCCACCTCTTGTTGCGGAAATACTTCAGCGGCCATTTTCTTACAGGGACCACACCAGGAAGTGTATACATCGATGAAAATGGCTTTGTTTTCTTTCCTGGCCAGTTCCTGAATTTCTTTCCAGCTGCCTTCGCTGAATTGGATACCGGCTGCAGTGTTGCCCTGGGATTTATACTCTTCGAGCAATTTCCTCGCTGGCTCGATCATTTCTGGTTTTATTTCCAGGAATTGATTGTTCTCCATGGAACGGATGGCTGCTTCCTGCAGCCCGATAGCTTTCTTTGCATCCCCGTTCCTGAACCAGGCTTTTGCCAGCAGGCTCAGTGCTGACCTGTCTGATATTTCGCTGCGGTCAGCTGCCTGTTGCGCCATTTTCAGAGCAAGCGGGTAATTTACAGCGCTTCCGCTGTCCAGCGCAAAGGAAGCCATGGTCATCAGTGTGAGCGGTGCGTTATGATATTTCTTCAGGTATCGTTCTCCGAGTTGAGCGGCGATTGCAGGATTTTTCCTGGAGTAGATCTCGAAGCGCAAACCGTCATAGAAATCTGCCAGGTTGGGCCTGATAGATTCAAGCGTGTCCATGTACGGCAGCATCTTCAGGTATTCCTTATCGTCCCAATATTTCCTGAAAGGCTTGAAAACCGAACGATACTTTTCCCCTTCCATTTTATTATCTGCAATCATCTGTTTTTGAGCCGCAGCATCGAATTT
>NZ_JBQCGW010000009.1:0-69619 GCF_051955275.1 Pseudobacter sp.
TTTTGCTCCCTGCTTTTTTATATTCTCTTCAGTAAGGTTCTCTTTAATTTCCATGATATTGGAACCAGGTACTTCTATCACCTGTAAAAAAGTATGCTCATCGCGCTGAAAACGGACGGTATTCCTCAGGTATTTATAATTGGGGGGAGCTGATACAAATAATTTGGTGCCGGTGATCCTTTTCAGGCCTGCCGTACTTTTCACATCTATCACAGCAGGAAATTCGGATCCGGGGCTTTTGCACGCAAACAAAAACAGGAGAAAGGATACAAGGGATAAAATTCTCATTTATTCAATTTTATGGACGGCGGCCAAATTCCATTATTCAAGGCTCATTTCCAAAAGTATATATTGTCAGAAATGCAGAGGCAATACCTAATCAATATACCCTCTATTTACTGAGCTTTGTCATTTGCCCGATCTTTTCCCAGGAGGGATCCGGCTGCATGGTCACACCAATATAGATTCCATTTTTTGAAGCTGAGGTAGTGGCTGTATTATCCAGAAAATCTCCATCGATCCGTTTCGGGGTCAGTCTGTACATGGCTCCGCTGGCAATATCTATTACAATGCCTACCACACCTCCGAAAAGCAGGTTACCGAAAATCCAGCCATCCAGCTTTCTCTCCAGTGTTGTTTCATACGGCTTGTAACCCTCCAGTTCAAGTTTTATGGCAAATGATTTTTTCCCGTCAGCATCTCTTTCATGATTTCCTCTTCTGCTCAGTGTGAGACTCTGGGGAGTGGTCCCCATATCTTTACCATCAATGTACAAACGCGCGCCAGTGGGCCTGCTGGCAAACTCCACATGTTGTTTGGAGCCATGAATGATAGCTGCGCAGCTGCTGAGGAGGCTAACAGCAACCATGAGGACCATTGAAAAGATAAAATTCTTTTTCATTACAGGTGTTAAGGGGTAAATAAATAAAACGTTCCTCCGGAAATGCAGGTAACGTCTGAGCTGGGCTGGCTTGAAAACTCTATACCGGGCAGTAAGATAAAAATCATTCGGTTAATAAAACCATAAGGTTTGTATTTATTTATATATTGTCCTCATGTCTGTGAAAACTAATATTTCAGCGCTTGTTTGCTTCTGCATGCTGCATCTGACAGCCTGTGACTTCAGCGGCAATCTTGAGCTGGCCTCGAAATCAGATCACACAGGCAGGGTGATCCGCATCGTTGACGGAGATACATTTGAGTTACTGACCTCCTCCAACCAGACCATCCGGGTAAGGATGGCCGGGATCGACGCTCCTGAAAGAGGTCAGCCATATTACCAGAAGTCTAAAGATTTTCTGGCAACTTTATGTTTTCAAAAAGAAGTCAGTCTGAAAAAGGTGAGCAGGGACCGATACAGCAGGATCATTGCCTGGACTTATATCAATGAAAATATTTCACTCAGTCATGAAATGGTGAAGAATGGTTTTGCCTGGCATTTCATCAAATACGACAATTCCCCCAAACTTGATACATTGGAAAGTAAAGCCCGCCATGAAAAGGCAGGGCTTTGGGCCGATGAAAATCCTGTTGCACCCTGGCTGCACAGGCGGAGCAGAAACCGCGTGCAACGGTAAGTAGCTCCAACAATTCAGTGAACACAAAAAACAGGCCCGCCTACGAGGGCGGGCCATCCTTTCATTCTATTGGAAAACCAGGATACCAACAGGAATGCCAGTACCCGTACTAATCGGTTGCGTTAACCATTAACCTTATCCTATTGTAACATTTAACATTAGTTGGGGGAGCGACCTGAAAAAGAAATGGGGCCACTCCTATCATGCCGGGACGGCGTCGCAAAAAGCCGGCGGCAGTGATTGACAGGAGCGAACCATGCTGCCGCTACAATAACCTTGAGAAATAAAAATAAGAAATATTCTTAATAAAGTACATTTTATGAGACTTAATTTTTGAAACTCCATATAAAAAGCTCTATATCAGGGATTTTACAAACGGAATTAATTGATCATATTCGCATAGTGTCCCAGCAGAAGGAAAATATCAAACTCCCAAGATCACTCGCTTCAGACAGAGAGCTGAAGCGTAAGCTTATGGGGGCATTCATCAGGGAAATGCGGGAAAGCCGCGATATCACCTATGAAAATTTCGCTGCTGAAACAGGCATCTCACGGAGCAACCTGATCCGGGTTGAAAACGGTCAGAATCCAAGCTCGGATACCCTCGACATCATCCTCTGCGGGCTCAGTATCACCGACGTAGAATTCTATACCATCATCCACGAACGGATGAAAGCCGAAAAAAAGGCAGCCGAGAAAAAGACACCAACAAAAAAAGCAAAATCACAATAGTGTCATATCTGACATCTTATAAAAGAATCCTCAAAACAAAAGCGTCAAACACCGGATTTTACAGATGGTGCTAATTGGGCAAATTCGTGGTATGGCAAAGCGTGACAAACAACCGACTGTAAAACAATTGTCGGAAGCTGATATCGACCAGATATTTAACCGAATCGGAAAAGCGTTACAGGAACGCAGGGAGCAGGTTGGCATTACACTTGACAATCTCGCTTATGAAAGCGGTGTATCCCGGAGCACCCTCACCCGTATGCTGGATGGGGAAGAAGTGAACGTCCGCAATCTACTGAAAGTAGTGTATAGCCTTAATGTCAGTATAGACCAGGTGATCAGTTTCAAAAAATAACCAGCAAGGTTCTAAGGGCAAATTTAACCGCAAAATTATTCTCCGCCACAGAAATCTCCTGATTTGTTGACTGGAATCAAGAAAAACACTTGCGCATAAAAAAAGCAGCCTCACAGCTGCTCCAAAAAAACAGTATCATAACAGCTTATTGCTGATAAGTGCTCACTCCATAATGCTTCAATGCCGTAACCTTCAGTTTCTCCCCCACCACATACACTTTCTTGTACTCCCGGAACTGCTTTTCCTTATCCATAAAACCAATGATAGCACTGTATTGCTCCGGCCCCTTTCTGATCACCGGCTCAGGCAGCATACCAAAATTCGGCAACCGCAGCGTGTCCTTCCCCGTTATCTCCTCAAATTCCAGCTTCATCACATAGTGAAATGTCTTTGACGTTTCAAACAATTCCACCGAAAAATACCAGTCGTTCAGCGGATTGTCTGTCTTTACACGGTAACTGGCCACGGCTTCTTTCTTTACATCCTTCCTTTCTGAAGGAATATTACCGGCCGGTTCCACCACTGTTCTGGCGGCTGCCGTATCCGGCGATTTGGTTTCTTTGACGGGCCCGGAGGAACAGGAAAAGACAAGGACAGAGATAAGGACAAAAAAAACGATTTTCATATTGAATTCAACTTTTTAAACGCAAATAATTCATCCGGGAAATTGAAATTTCTGCGCAGGATAGCGGTCTACATGCTGATACACCAGGCCACGGATATAATCATTCTCTGAATACCTGGTAAGCCATTGCTTCATGGAATCCAGGTCCGTTACCGCTGCATCTTCCGGCAGGTAGCCCATACCGTAGAATCTTCCTTTTTCCATCAGGATGCAGCTCCGCTCTCCCCTGCTCTTTCCTTCCCCCACGATGGCAAAACTAGGCAATAATTGTTCCAGGTACACTATAGCTTCCTCCACCCGGTTATTGTAAATATCCACCGGCTCTTTCTGTTCGCAGGCACCAAGACAGGGGTGCCCTTCCACACCAATACAGGCGCTGTGATCCGTCTGTACAAAACAGAGCTTCGGGCAAAGATGAAAAGCTTCCATCATCTTCCGCATCAGGCGATGCCCTTCTATCAGCAGGTTGAATGTATACAGCGGCTGAAGATGTTTCTTCTGTTTATCGATGGCCAGCCGCATATACCCGTTCCTGTCTTCATAACGGTACAAGCCAAACGAAGGTGTGAACCTTTTCTGGCTCCGGTTGTACTCCGGCCAGAGTTTTTTAATTTCTATGCTCTCCAGGATAAAGGCCATCAGTTCCGTACCCGTTTCCTCAAAACTGATATCGTGGATATTCCGTAGAAAATCCTGACGCTGCTTACCTGCACCATTATGCGTAAAGTGGCTGCGCACGCGGTATTTGAGATTCTTGGCCTTTCCCACATACACTACTTTTCCTTTCTGATCGTGGAAATAATACACCCCGGGAGTATAAGGCAGCCTGTCGATACACTCTTTCGGCAGGTGGGGCGGCAGGGACTGTTCGGCTGATTTCTTTTTTACGGACTGCCCGATGTGGGCAGCCGCATCGTTCAGGAGCAGGTGTTCAAACAAACGGACCGTGGCATCGGCATCGCCGCCGGCCCTGTGCCGCTGTTCATTGCTGATACCGAATTCCCGGCAGAGATTGCCCAGGCTGTAACTGGGCAGTCCGGGGAAAATTTTCCGGCTCAGACGCACGGTACAGAGTTTCTGGGTTTCCAGTTCAAAACCGGCCGCCGAAAGATGGTGTTTGACGAAGGAATAATCGAAATTCACATTATGTGCAATAAAAACACAATCTTTCAGTAATCCATGCACTGTGCCCGCCAGCTCCTCGAACCGGGGCGCACCGGCCACCATCTCATTGGAGATGCCGGTGAGCGACTGTATATAATAGGGAATATTCCTGTCCGGTTTTACCAGACTTTCAAACCGTTGCACGATTTTCTCGCCATCGTGCAACACAATGGCAATTTCCGTAATATCATTGCCAGCAGCATGTCCTCCGGTAGTCTCTATATCAACAATGGCATACATAGGGTTATAAAGGTAGCAAGAAGATGTAAAAATGGGGCTTGCACTATTAAAAACCTTGTTTTATCTTTGTATCCAACCCTTCCTCGAAAGACCCCGTATATCTTACTGTAGAACCCCCGTTCAAGAAAATAGTTACTGATTCACTCTCCTGACAGCGTCGTATCCCATGAACACCGTTTAAACTAAAAAATTTATCGGTTATGTCTAAAAACGTGTTAGAAATGAAAAAGCAGAATCAACTAGGGGAAAACATGAAAATTGCGCTTATTGCCGCGGGTTTTCTTGCTCTGATCATGTTCCTTACTTACTGGTATTGGTACGGCTTCTAAGCCGCTGCGATACGCTACCTTGATTGTCCACACAACGCATTAACCGGTTTTCATCATCCGATGGGGACCGGTTTTTTCTTTTACCAGCCTATAATGCGTACCTTTGCACTCCTTTAAAGTGCATTCACCTATATGGAATTAAGCAAGAATTATATCCCGGCTTCAGCAGAAGACAAGTGGTCTCAGCATTGGAAAGCGAAAAAATACTTTAACAGCAAACCCGACGGGCGCCCCTCCTACACGGTGGTGATCCCGCCGCCTAACGTCACAGGCGTACTGCACATGGGGCATACCCTCAATGAGACCGTGCAGGATATCCTCGTCCGCAAGGCCCGCATGAGCGGCTTCAACGCCTGCTGGGTACCCGGAAGCGACCATGCCTCCATTGCCACTGAAGCCAAGGTGGTGCAGATGCTCGAAAAAGAAAAAGGCATCAAAAAAGCTGACCTCTCTCGCGAAGAATTCCTGAAACATGCATTCGAGTGGAAAGAGAAATATGGAAATATCATTTATCACCAGATAGAAAAACTGGGCTGCAGTGTTGACTGGGACCGCGTTTCCTTCACTATGGACCCTGACTACTACCGTTCGGTGATCAAAGTTTTTGTTGATCTCTACAAAAAAGGCATGATCTATCGTGGAGCACGCATGATCAACTGGGACCCTGCCGCCAAAACCGCCCTCAGCGATGAAGAAGTGGAATACCGCGATGTACAGGGCAAGCTTTACTATGTTAAATATTTCGTGGCCGATGAGAACGGAAAGCCCACCACCAACTTCATCACCATCGCCACACAACGTCCTGAGACCATCATGGGCGATACTGCCGTATGCGTTAATCCCACGGATGAACGCTATACTCAACTCCATGGCAAAAAAGTACTGGTGCCACTGGTGAACCGCGCTATTCCCATCATCCAGGATGAATATGTAGACAAAGAATTCGGAACAGGCGCCCTCAAAGTAACGCCTGCACACGATATAAACGACTATAACCTGGGCCTTAAACATAATCTCCCCACCATCGATACCCTGAATGCAGACGGCACGCTGAGTGCAGCAGCAGAGATCTGCGTGGGACAGGACCGCTTTGAAGCCCGCATCAGCATCGTGAAGATGCTGGCCGATGCCGGACAACTGATCAAAGAAGAGGAATACCAGACCAGGACCGGTTTCTCCCAACGCAGCAATGCCGTGGTGGAGCCCCGCATTTCAACACAATGGTTTGTGGCCATGCGCAACCTGGCCGACAAAGCCCTTGGCGCCGTTACCAGCGGAGAAGTCCGCATTCACCCCGGCGATAAATTCCTGGCCACTTACAAATACTGGCTGGAGAATGTGAAAGACTGGTGCATCAGCCGCCAGCTCTGGTGGGGCCAGCAGATCCCTGCCTGGTACGACGACAAAGGCAATTTTGTAGTGGCAGAAACCGAGGCAGACGCTAAAGCAGCATTCAAACAACAATTCGGGACTGAACCTGCACTTACGCAAGATGCCGACGTGCTGGATACCTGGTTCAGCAGCTGGCTCTGGCCTATCGAAGTGTTCAAAGGCATCACCAGCCCCGGCAACCCTGATATCAATTACTATTACCCTACTTCTGTACTGGTAACCGGACAGGATATCATCTTCTTCTGGGTGGCGCGTATGATCATGGCCGGTATGGAGTACATGAATGAGAAACCATTCAGTGATGTATATTTCACCGGAATGGTGCGCGATAAACTGGGCAGGAAGATGAGCAAACAGCTCAATAATTCTCCTGACCTGCTGAAACTGATCGAAACATCTGGCGCGGACGCCGTTCGCTTCGGTATCATGATCTCCGCCCCTGCGGGCAACGACCTGTTATTTGATGAAACCTCTCCAGAGCAGGGCAGCAAATTCAACAACAAAGTCTGGAACGCGCTCAAGCTGGTAAAAATGTGGGAAGCCAACCAGGCTCCCGGCACCGGCAGTGCAGATCATTTTGCCATCAACTGGTTCGACAGCCGCCTGCAGGAAGCAAAAACGATTGTTGAAAAGCAATACAAGGATTTCAAACTCAGCGAAGCGCTGAAAACCGTATACACCCTTATCTGGGATGATTTCTGTAACTGGTACCTGGAATGGGTGAAGCCTCCCTATGGAGAAAAAATGCCTTCCGCCATTTACAATAAAACGGTGGACTTCTTCTCCGAACTGATGCAGATGCTGCATCCTTTCATGCCTTTCGTTACAGAGGAAGTATATCACCTGCTGGCAGAAAGAACAGATGATCTCTGCGTGAAGCAATTCACTGCTCCCGGTAATGTAGATGCCGGTATCATCCGCCAGGGCAATATCCTGAAAGAAGCCATCACCGGTATCCGCGATCTGCGTCAGAAGAACCAGATGAAGCCGAAAGATCCCATCACTGTTTACATCCAGACCAATGAGCAGCCTGCTTATGAAGCGGTTCGCAGCATCCTGATGAAACAGGCCAATGCCACGGAGATCATCTTTGTGAAAGAGACCGTTGCCAATACCATCACCATCGTTATTGGCAAAGACAGGTTCTGCATCGCTACGGAAAAGCCGATGGAAACAGGCAATCAGAAAGAAGAGCTGCTGAAAGACCTGGAATACCTGAAAGGCTTCCTCGTTTCAGTGGAAAAGAAACTGGGTAACGAGAAATTCGTTGCCAATGCCAGGCCGGAAGTACTGGCCAATGAGCAGAAGAAAAAAGCAGATGCACTGGAAAAAATGAAGATCATTGAAGAAAGCCTGAGCCATCTTCAATAAAGGATCGATAAAAGATAAAGAGCCCCGGGAGTGCAGACTTACCGGGGCTTTTTCATGTAATAAACGAACGGGGAGCAGTTGCTCCCCGATGTTTAGTTGAAGGGAAAAGGAAATGAATTATTTGTTTGGTATGTATTCGTATACAGTTCCTGCATTTGACATTGCATATACCTTATTATTGATTACCTGAGCAAAATTAAAAGTGATTGGCAATTGAAATTTACCACGCGTCCATTCATTTTTTCCAGGATCATATTGATATGAGAGTTCATTCATCAGTACATATCCTTTACCATTTAAAGCATAAGCTGGCGCAAACTGAGTTCCATCAAGCATATTGGCAATTTTTGTAACAGCCGTTGCATTAGTGGCAGGATCATATTTGTAAAAATCCAGTGTAGTAGCATTATCTGCATTTACGCCACCGCCGAAATATCCTATGCCATTGATTACAAAACCTGAACCGTATTGCTGATGAGTGATAGAAGTGGTTACACGATTCGTCCATTCGCCTGCGCCATCTTTTGCCGCGGGGTTAAACTCATTCACATCACTGCTACCAAGTCCCAGGAAGTTGAATAAGCGGTTATTGATATTGAGGGCAACTCCTCCATAAGCATCGGAATTAGGCGCCGAAGTTACTGGCCTCCATTGATTTGTTCCTGAAAGAGCAGGATCGAATTCATACCATTGGGGGTTAACAGGGAATAGAAAATTCCCCATGTAAGCTTTATTATTCATTACAAAAACAGATCCGCTCCAAACACCGCGAAGATCCGAAGGCAGAGAAACCGGAGCATCCCAGGTTTTAGTTGTTACATCAAAAGAACTGATAACAGTTCCATCATTCCACCCTCCGATAATATAGAATTTATTACCGATGGCAAATGGTGTACCACGCAGTAAATTTCTGCCCCCGCCAGAACCAATCCACTTCCAGACGTTGGTCATTTCAAAAACCGTCTTGTGGGTTGTAAAATCACTGCTGTTCCAAACAGCAAATCGTTCACCTATCAGGGTAGGATCATTTGCTACGGTAATAGTAAGTTGACCGGGGTCTCTTTGGGTAACCGGACAGGTTTTGGTTCCCAGTCTGACCACCGCTGTGGCACTGAAATTCTTACCGGTTACTACTACAGTGGAGCCAGGCTCTCCGTGTTTGGGAGAGAAGTCTACAATAGTTGGCAGTAATGTAAACGCATCAGAAGTTTCAAGCGATACATTGTTCACCGTAACGGAGATCTTTCCGCCAGCAGCACCAGCAGGAACTTTCACCCTGAGCTTAGTACTGGTTGCTTCCACTACTTCAGCTGTGACTGTACCAAATTTCACGATATTATTTTCCTTTGTCAGATCAAAATTGCTTCCATTGATGTACATCAATGAATCCTCTTCTGCCTTTTTAGGTTCAATGGTAGTTACGGCCAGCGGCCCATAAAAAGATCCGGCGCTCACTCCTTCCAGTCCATTACATTCAATACGGATCTTTCCTGTGACCAGGTCGGCAGGAGCTTTCACTTCAATACGGGTTTTACTGACCACAATTACGTCAGTGCCTTCAAGTTCTCCGAAAAAAACTTTTGCAGGCGCTGCAAAACTCTTACCGGTGATAACTACAATTGTACCTGCGGCGCCATGATCAGGCGTAAATCCTGTAATGGCAGGCGCCAGTGGGTTCACTACAAAATCTTTGGAGGAAACCACTTCCTGATCACCTGTTTTTACAGTGATCTTACCGGTAGTGGCGTTTTCAGGAATGGTCACTGTCAGGGAAGTTCCATCAGCGGCAGCTTCAGTAACAGCAGCAATTACACCATTGAACTTAACGGTATTGCTTTCTTTGGAAGAAGAGAAATTTTTTCCGGTTAAAACTACAATACCGCCTTCACTGCCAACTTCTGGCGTAAAGGATGTAAGTACCATTTTAGTGTCTTTGGGAGAATCACGTTTACAGGAGTTAAAAGTCATGAATGATAGCAGCGCAAGCATATAGCCAGCAATGCGCAGACTTATGAATTTCATACGATTTGGGTTTTATTTGACCGGCAAGATGATATAAAACAGACAACCCCAGAATACAATTCGGCTGAGCGGCCTGGTGAATGCCCCCAATCAACAGATCTTTCCGGTAAGCCTGTATTTCATAAAAAGAAAACGGAGAGTATAAAGCTCCCCGTTTCTTTTTTCATAAAGGGAAAAGGTATGGTTCTAGCGATTTGGAATGAATTGGTAAACACGTCCCTCATTGGTGACGGCATATGCTTTATTATTCAGCACCTGTACAGACAATGGTGCATACTGGATACTATATTTGTTTCTCGTCCAGTTATTATCTGCTGGTGTATACTCATAAGCAAAAGTGCCTGCAATAACATACCCTTTACCATTCATCGCATAACCTGGTGCATGCGCAACGGTAACAGGAAGGTCTTTTATCGGTGTTACAGAATTGGTACTGGTTGCCGGATCAAATTTGTAAAATTCTCCCCTTGTATTGATACTACCATCAAATCCAGCTCCATAATACCCTACACCATTGATCGAAAAATATGAGGGATACAAACGGTTTCCTGAAGATGGCGCAAAGTTATGTCCCCATTCTCCATTTCCATTATTTGCGGCTGGATCCAGTTTGGCAATAAAGGCAGTATTGTTAGTACCCATGCCGGCATACAGTTGGTTATTCAGGTTGAAGGCTACGCATCCATAAGCGCCGGACTTCGGAAAATCAGCAATTTTCCTCCAGGCGCCTGAACCGGTAAAAGCTGGATTGAATTCGTACCACTCACCCAAACCTGTTACGCCAAAGAAGTTACCCATATACGCTTTGTTATTGGCCACAATCACAGAACCATATTGTCCTCCTGCAATTCCATCCGGCATTGTATTCACTTTTGTCCAGTCACCGGTAGCAGGGTCCCACTCATGTACATCACTGTTCTTGTCACCTCCGGCCAGGTATATTTTATTGCCAATTGAGAAAGAAAGGCCCAGCAAGTGACTCAGGCCTGCAGAGTGGTGAACAGGTTGCCAGATATTGGTTACTTCAAATTCATCTTTTGTGTTTACGTAGTATCCGCGAGAGAGAACAGAGAATTTATTTCCAAACACATATGCATGATCAGGCAGCCTTACCGTGATGGAATTGGCATCCCTGGCTACAATATTACATCCCTCAGATCCAAGCCTCACACTGGTAAGTGCAGCATCAAAATTCTTTCCGCTGATCACTACATCTGTTCCTGGCTGACCGAATTTAGGATTGAAGCCAGTTATTGTTGTCAGTACCGTAAACGAATTGATGGTTTCTGCACTCATTCCCTTTACAGAAACAGACAACCTTCCATCAACGGCACCTGCCGGCACTTTTACAGTTAGTTTGGTGGAAGATGCCTCAGTTACTTCAGCTGTTATTGTACCGAACTTAACCATGTTCTCTGCAGGTATAGTATGAAAATTCTTACCCGTGATATCCACCACGTCTCCTTCAGAGCCGTGGGCTGGCGCGATTTCAGCAGGTACCGGAGGAATATAAAAATCGGTGGCGCTAAAACCATCCAGCTCATTGCAACGCACTTTGATCTTTCCACTAAGCATATCAGCGTCTATCTTACAAGTGATGGTTGTTTTGTTCACCACTACAATATCAATAACGGGGTATTCGCCGATCACAACAGTGGCAGGAGCTTTAAAATTGTTACCTGTGATAGTTACAACAGTGCCTTCACCACCATGATCAGGAGTAAAGCCGGTAACAACCGGAGCCAGCGGGTTCACCACAAAATCTTTGGTGGAAACTACTTCCTGATCGCCCGTTTTGATAGTGATCTTACCGGTAGTGGCATTTTCCGGGATAATTACTGTAAGCGAAGTACCATCGCCGGAAGCTTCTGAAACAATTGCAGCCACTCCGTTGAACTTTACAGTGTTGTTCTCTTTGGTGGATGAGAAATTCTTTCCAGTCAACGTAACTGCTCCTCCTTCGCTGCCCAACTCGGGAGTGAAGGATGTAAGTTCCAGTTTCGTGTCTTTGGGAGAATCCCTTTTACAGGAATATATTCCGATGGAAGTTAGCAACGCGAGCATACAGACAGCTACGCGAAGATGCGTGAATTTCATACGATCTTGGGTTTTATTTGACCGGCAAGATGGTATAAAGGAAACAGCATCCCGATACAATTCGGGTGGATAGCATCCGGATGCTCCCGAATCAACACAAAATTCCCACCAGTTGATTTCTAACGAGCACCCAGCAGGTTCACCGGCATGATGAACTCCCACTGGTTGGCAGCAAGTCCCTGCAACGCACCATCCTGCAGACGGCTGTACCGGATGCCGAATGTAACATTGTGCTGGTTCCACCATTTGGTATCGAAGTAGATTTCGGTGCCGTATGATCGAAGATCGAAGTTCCGCATCATTCCAGTGTTCAGCTTCACTTCTATCCCCGTATGATCATAGAAGAGATTGGCCCGTACGCGCTGGAAATATACGATATTGGCAAAGCCCCAGTCGGGGTACAATAACGGCAAATGATAGTTGGCGCCCACCTTCCACATCTGCGGATCATTCCGTCCATTGTAACCACGCGAAAACGGGAAGCTGGTGGAAAATGAATAATTGCCAACGTTTCCTCTTTTCTGGTAAGAAGTATTGAAAACGAGATTATGCGTTTGTGCAAGCCCGGGGAAATACCAGTAACCGGTTGCGAGGAACTGGTCGTTCTCACGACGTGAAACTGGACGGTTGTATGAAAGCTGGATCACCTGCCCCCACCTTGGCAGGATATGCATCCGGGCCGTCTGCACCTGGTTGGAGAAATTGACGAAGGGTCTGATAAAAGAAAAGCCTTCTGTATTGAAAGTATCCTTGTATTGCCCCTGGATGAACTGCTTCTTGTAAGCGATATCAGAACCAAAGCTCAGGTTGGTATAATACCTGCCCTTGCTGAAGTTCATAGGAATAATAAACCCGGCTGCAGCATTCCATTCATTGAAATAGAACGACCGCAGATTATCGTTGAAAGGACGATCGATGATATAGTTGGTGCTAAGCCTGATCCAGGGAAACAGTTGCGCATAAGTGAAGCTGGCGCCCACTTGCTTGTTACGCTCGTTATTATTATAATTGAAATAGAGTTCGGATTGCAGTGTGTTCAGCACATTTTCGCCCAGTAAAGAAATGGTATAGTCCGGGTCGTCCACAAACGGCCTCCAGCTATGGAAATTGAAAAGACGGAATCCTTTTCCATAATGGCTTACCGGCATGGCAGAGTCGGAAGCTGCTGCCGTGATGGGATGATATTTCCCCTGTCCTATTTCTGAAACGCCCTGCGCGGAAGGCGAGGCATTGAAAACCGATACATCGGTCGGCAGCAGATTTTTTCCGGTTATACGTCCCTGTTGCAGGAGATCGCCCACGGCCGTGAATGCCGTATAAGCATACTGCCCGTAAGCCACCTGGCCCTGGTAATGGCCGGTAAAGCGGGAGCCCTGTTCAGGTTGTATATTGAAAAGCTTACCGTTTGTATACAGGAAAAGCCGGTCGAGCGCGCCCTGCGATGCAGTGAACACAATAGTGTCTTTATGCACAGCAGGATTACCGATCACATTCCAGGAGAAGGGTGTCAAGTATTCCATTTTGCCGGTGGAAAGATCCACCGAGCCCAGCGCCATCTGCCCGGCATTATTACGCACAGAGGTTACGATGGAATTATTGCCATAGAATTTCGGGAAAGTGTAAAACAGGGTGTCAGGGTTGGGAAGGCTTTTGACCAGTGCCCCGTCGGAGGCATTGAACAGTTGCAACTGTGCATTGGTGCCCGGTTCCATATTCACGGCAACGATGCTGTTGCCGTCTTCACTGATATCGGGAGCAAACAATTGCGTTTTGCGGGTAAGGGTCCTCTGTTCATTGCTGGCCACATCCAGCCATTTGATCACAGAATAATTATGCCAGCTCCAGCGGAGATCCGGTTCATACGCGGCATACACGATCTTTCCATTGCGCAAAGAGAAATATCCATCGAGGGAAATATCTTTTATACGGAGTTTCTCTTCCCGGCCGGACTGCACATTGCGCAAAACAAAGGCCGGGATCTTTTTGTAGCTGCTCTTCACATACACCAGGGTACTGGCATCCAGCCATTGCGGGTATTCCGCATCACCTGCAAAATGTTTGCGGGTGGCGGCATATTCGTCAACAGCAGTCCGGCTGCTGTCTTTGAACCGTTGATTGAAAAACTCGAAAGCATGCTGGCGGAACTGCGCATAGTCCTCTCCGGTATGTTTCTTTATTGCATGCTGTAACGGATAGAAGAGTCCGCGGAACCTGGCGGCATCGTCGGTAACCCTGCTCCAGAGTTCCGGTGAATATTTTTCGCGGCCATAGGCCACCATCATATATCCCAGGCGGTAATGATCCGGCACAAAATCACGGAGTGATCCGTTACGGAGCTTCATCCAGCTATAATCCTTGCGTGCTGCCCATAATGAACGGTAATCATTGAAAAAGGCAGGCACTCTTCCCCTGCCCTGCTGGCTTAGGATGGTTTCCTGGTAAACGGCATCACCTTCAAAGAACCAGTTGGGAACTGCTGCACTGTTCACCAGGTCCTGCGCCTGTTCACCGAAGAGGATATAGGCAAGTTTTGAAATGCCTTTCCTGAAATTGGCATACTGCTCCACATGCCTGTATTCATGCAGGGCCAGGCTCTGCTGCCATTGAAGGCTGCCTAACTGAAAACTGTTCTGCGGAGGGGTAAGATAGAATTCACTGCGCCATGGCCCGAGGCCAACATAACCATTGGAAATGGTGGTATGCGGTTGCAGCACGATGCTGATCTTGCGAAGGCGGTTGCCCAGCAATCCCTGCGGCTGCTGCCCGATACGGTGGATGATGCCGGCCACTTCCTTTCCTGAATTTTCAAGACCAGCCGGGAAGATCACACGAACGGAGTCCGTATTCACCTGACGCCAGCGGGTGGAAGGAGGATGGCCTCCGAACTGCTGGGCAAAACCTGCCGAACAGCTGGTAATGAATAAGGCCAGGAACAATGATTTGCGCATGAAAGGAAAATTAAGACATTTATCATTTACACCATCCCGCCTTTTGTTTATTTTTGGATTATGGTCCTTTCTCTTCTGGCATTAGCGCTGGCACCCGGACTGGCAATTGCGTTTTTCATTTATTCCAGGGACAAATACGACAGGGAACCGCTGCGGAACCTGCTACTTTCATTCATGCTTGGCGTGGCCAGCACTTTTCCTGCAATATTGGTACAGACCAGCCTTCAACCGGTACTGGATGCCAATTTCTCACCCTGGTCCATCACTTATTATATACTCTTTGCATTTGTACTGGTGGCTTTCAGTGAAGAAGGCAGCAAGTTCCTGATGCTACGCTTCTATGCTTACCGGCAGCCTGCCTTCAATGAACCTTTTGATGGTATCATCTACAGCGTAATGGTGTCTATGGGCTTTGCCAGTTTTGAGAATATCTGGTATGTGCTGGAGAATGGCTTTGCCACCGGTGTCCTGCGTATGTTCCTTTCCGTTCCTGCACATGCGGCCTTTGGAGTGTTGATGGGTTTTCATGCCGGGCTGGCCAAATTCGATCATCACCGGCCGGTGCTGCGCCTCCTGACAGGCCTGCTGCTGGCAGTGGTATTCCATGGGGCATTCGATTTCTTTCTTTTCCTGCAGAAGAACCCGAACGTTACCAGATATGTGAGCACAGGCATCCTGGCCTTCGGCGCCATCATCTGTTACTGGATAGCAATGAGACTGGCCTGGAGGGCCATCCGCATCCACCAGAATTTATCGAGAGAAGTATTTGAAAATCCATAATATTGTTCCCATGAATACAAGTGCAGAACTGGTGATCCGCTTTGCGGATCTGGACGATATCCCTACGATCGGTTACCTGGCCCAGCAGATCTGGCCCGGCACCTATGGAGCCATCCTCAGCCCGGAGCAACTGAACTATATGCTCGACATGAGCTATAGCCCGGACTCTCTGACCGATCAGATCATTAAACAACACCATCACTTCCTCATAGCGGAACTCGACGAAGACGCCGTAGGCTTTGCCTCCTTCAGTGTTACCGAAGACGAGGGCGTACACAAGCTCCATAAAATTTACGTACTGCCGCAAACTCAGGGAACCGGCGTGGGCCGCGCCCTGCTCAGTTTTGTTACTGAACAGATCCTGGAAGAAGGCGCCACTACCCTGCGCCTCAACGTGAACCGCCACAACAAAGCGCGCGAATTCTACGAAAAGCAGGGCTTCCACGTTACCAGAGAAGTGGATATAGAGATCGGTAATGGTTACCAGATGAACGACTATATCATGGAGAAACCCTTAATGAAAGCGGAAGACTAACCCTCCCGCATAGCCGCATTCTTCATATCAGAAGCCAGGTCCTTACCCAGATACCTTTCAATCAGTCCATGCACCAGGTAGATCACCGGTGTCATCAGAATGGCGATCAGGAATTTATAGGTATAGTTCACGATACCGATGGCCGTTACTTTTGCAAAGGAGAATCCCAGTGAGAGATAGAGATAAATATACAACACAACGATGGTATCTATCAGCTGGGATACCAGCGTGCTGAGGGTTGCGCGCATCCAGATATTCTTTTCCCCTGTTAATTTTTTGATCTTTTTGAAGATGGTGGCATCCGTTACCTGCCCTACCATAAAAGCCGTTAGGGAGGCTACGATGATCATCATGCCCTGACCCAGGATCTGGGAATAGGCAGCCTGCATATCAGGTACGCCTTTGTCTGCCTGTGAGCCCACCCACCAGCCTGCAGGAGCAGTATGTATCGCCAGGTAAAAAACCAAGAAAGAGAAAGCGATGAGCCCGGCTGCAATATAACTCAGGAAGCGGATGCCCTTCACGCCGTAATATTCATTGATGATATCCGTCATGATAAACACGATGGGCCAGGTAAGCGTGCCTACGGTGAGATCGAAAGAAAGCCCGCTCTCTCCCAGCAACGAGAAATTCACTTTGTCAATACCAAGTGTATCCTCCAGGGAGAAAAGTTTCACGCCAATCACTTCGGCAATGATGGCATTGGCAATGAAAAAAGCACCGAGAAAAAGAAAAAGACGGGTTGATTTGTCACGGATAATATTATGGATCATGTAATGATTAATTGAATAATAAGGTAAAAAGCTGAAGGATCAGAAACAGGAAATTACAGATTATCAGCCAGCGCGGATAAAACTGCCAGTTGCTTTTTTTTACAAAAAGGGAAATGATAACGATAATATTCACCACCATGTTCAGGATCACCGCAACACCGGTGCCCAGTACAATAATGGTTGACGCAATATGCCCGTGTGGTGATACGGGCAGGTATTGAATGAGCCAGGCCAGTAAGAAACAGATATTGCACAGGAAGGCCACCCTGCTTAAAAATAATAGTTTACGCATAAACCAACTTGGTGTAAAATTGCATTATTTTATTCAACCCGTCAATTCAGCGTCAATCTCATGATCAAAGTACTGAGCCTGGTATCTTATAAGTTCTTACCTCCAAAGATGGGCGGACAGAAAGGGATTGCCCTGTTTTATCAGTACTTTTCAAAGCATGTGCAACTCAGCTGTATCACCACCAGGAGCAATGATCCGGCATATTCAACGGGGTATGAACTGATCAACCGGCTTTCCAACAGCGCCCTGCGCTACGTGAATATATTTTATTTTTTTACGCTCCGTAAACTCATCCGTCAGAAAAAGATCACCCACCTGCTGCTGGAACATCCATATTTCGGATGGCTGGGCATCCTGCTTAAGCAATTCGCAGGGGTGAAACTGGTGGTGCATTCACATAATATCGAAGGGCTCCGGTGGAAGTCCCTCGGAAAATGGTGGTGGCGCATCCTCTGGCAGTATGAAAAGATGGTGCACCGCCGGGCCGACCATAGTTTTTTTATCCAGGAGGCAGACCGTCAATATGCCATCCGGGAATTCGGACTGCAACCCGGGCGGACTTCGGTAGCCATCTACGGCATCGGCATCAGCCAACCACCATCCCCAACCGAAAAACAAGAGGCCCGGCAGTACCTGCTCCAAACACATGCTATTGCACCAGACCAGCTTTTGCTCCTGTTCAATGGCGCTTTCAATTACTCTCCCAACCTGGAGGCCCTGAACCATATTATAAAAGATATCAACCCGCTGCTTCAGCAGGAGGCTTTGAATTATACCATCCTGATCTGCGGGAAGGATATTCCTGAAAGTATAGTTGCCAGCCGCCCTCCCCATATGATCTTTGCCGGATTTGTAGACGATATCGACCCCTATTTTCAGGGCTCTGATATTTTCCTCAACCCCGTGAACAGCGGCGGTGGTATCAAAACCAAGCTGGTGGAGGCACTTGGCAATAATATGAATGCCGTGTCTTCCATAAACGGCGGCGAAGGCATCGATCCCGCCATCTGTGGCGGCAAACTGGTGCTGACGGGCAATACGGACTGGCCGGCCTACGTAAAAGCCGTGCTTCAGTTGCAGAACCACAACAGTGCCATGCCGGTTTCTTTCTACCAGCAATTCTACTGGGGCACCATCACGGCGGATGCAGCGGCGGCCATGCAGGCGCTTTAATGGCTCTGGCTGATCAACTTACCAAATAATTGCCTTATTTTGTCGCATCTTTTAACCATCCTTTACTAATGAACAAATCAATCTGGCAGCAGTTTAAGCCACATGTTATTGCGATCGGGATCTTTCTGATCATTTCCATTTTCTTCTGTTTACCGGCTTTCAAGGGCATGGTGCTGAATCAGAGTGATACCCTGGGCTGGAAAGGGATGATCGAACAGTCCAATGTATACAAGGAGAAATATGGTCACTGGCCGCTGTGGAGCAATTACTCCTATAGTGGTATCCCTGCTTACCAGATTGGTATCGAAGCCAAATACAATATCACCCTCGCCTGGCTGCACAATGTATTTACGCTGTGGCTGCCGGCACCTGCCAGCTTCTTCTTCCTGGCATGTGTGGGTTTCTATATCCTGGCGTTGGCCATGCGCCTGCGCAGCATGCCATCCATCTTCGGATCGCTGGCTTATGCCTTCGCTTCCTACAATGCCATCATTGCCGCTGTAGGGCATAATACCAAACTGATGTCCATGGGTTATGCACCAGCCCTGCTTGCGGGGCTGCTGTTGCTGAGCCAGCGGAAATATATACTGGGCTTCATCGTCACTCTTATATTCAGTACCCTGCTTACCTGGCAGAACCACCTGCAGATCTTATATTATACATTCATCATTGCCGCCTGTTTTGGTGTGGGCATGCTGATAAAGGCTTTCAAAGAGAAAGATTTCAAACCGGTGCTGTACACTGCAGGACTGGCCATCGTTTCACTGCTGCTGGGCATTTTCAGTTATGCCGTGATCCTGCTTCCCACCAACTCCTATGCAAAGGAGTCCATGCGTGGTGGCAGATCTGAGCTCACCGTTAGCCCGGATGGTAAAAAGATAACAGAGAACAAAACCAAAGGCGGTCTGGATAAAAGCTATGCCTTCCACTGGAGCTACGGCGTCAGCGAAACCATGACCCTCACCATGCCCGCTTTCAACGGTGGCAGCGATGGTCCGAGAGAACTACCTGAAGACGGCAAGGCCCTCCAGGCATTGCAGGAATCACAGCTGCCTCAGGAATTTGCCAACTATATCTATCCAGCGCTCAGTTCCTACTGGGGCGCACAACCCGGCACTTCCGGGACCGTTTACCTGGGCGCTATCGTATGCCTGCTCTTTGTTACGGGTATCTTCGTGGTAAAATCATGGCACAAAGGATGGATCATTGCAGCTTCCATTATAGGCATCGTACTGGCATGGGGCAGCAATTTCTCCGCCGTGAACTATTTCCTCTTCGATCATCTTCCCTACTATAATAAATTCAGAGCCCCCACAACAGCCCTGGTGATCCCGCAACTCACTTTTGCCCTGCTGGCAGCCATGACATTGCAGTCCCTCTTCTTTACAGAATGGGACAAGGCCGTACTGATGAAAAGGCTGAAACTGGCCGGTATCGGAGTAGCAGTGGTGCTGGCCATCCTGGTTGGTACTTACTTCACCGGCAGCTTCAAAGCTTCCGGCGATACACAGCTCCGCGAAGGTATTTCCGGCGCTATCACCCAGATGGCCTCCCAGGGCGGACAACCCAATGAGCAGGTACTGCAACAGGCCAGGACCATCTCATCGTCCATCATGAACGGGCTGAGTGCCGACCGTAAAACATTGTATGAGAGCGATCTGCTCCGCACGCTCCTTTTTTATGTGCTGGCAGCAGCGCTGATCTGGGTAGGCATTACCAAAAAACTCAAGGGAGAATATGTACTGGCAGCCTTCATTCTGCTTAACCTGGTGGACCTCTTACCGGTTGACCGCCGTTACCTGAAAGATGATAACTACGTTGATCAGGCAGACTTCCTGGCGCCGCTGGCGGCCAATGCCGCCGATCTTCAGATCAAGCAGGACACAGGTTATTACAGGGTCTATGACCAGACTGCCGGTAATCCTTTTGCCGATTCAAGAGCCTCTTACCACCACAATTCCATCGGTGGTTACCTGCCGGCAAGGCTCAGTACTTACGATGATCTCATCACCCACCAGTTGCACAAGCAAAACATGGCAGTGTTCAATATGCTCAACACCAAATATTTCATTGGTGTGAACAGGCAGACCAACCAACCTATCGCACAGATGAATCCCGGAGCGCTTGGCGCCGTGTGGTTTGTGAAAGGCCTGCAATATGAGCCCAATGCAGATGCGGAAATGAAAGCGCTGGATAATTTCAGTCCGGCAGATACTGCTATCCTGGATCAGCGCGAGAAATCCAAAGTGGCATTCGAACCGCAATACGATTCGCTGGCCACCATCCGGATGACACGCAATATCAATGATGAAGTGAGCTATGAAAGCAATGCTGCATCCAACCAGTTTGCCGTATTCAGCGAAGTATACTACCCCAATGGCTGGAAAGCTTTCATCGACGGCAAGGAAACACCGATCGCCAAAGTGAACTACACCCTGCGTGGCCTGCCCATTCCGGCAGGCAAGCATAATATCGAGTTCAAATTTGAACCGGAGTCTTACCACACCGGTAACCTGATCACCCTGATCACAGGTATCATTTCCATCCTGCTGGTGCTGGGTGGAGCCGTGATGCTCTGGCGCAACAGGAATAACCAGGATCCTTCAACCGCTGTAAGAGCGTAAACTGCGGAACCCATGGTTATCGGAAAAGGCTTAGTGGCGGGGAGCTTCAGCAGTTATGCGGACCAACAGGCATTCCTGGTCTTCGCATCGGGTGTATCCAACTCCAAATCCAGCACTGATGCGGATTTCAGGAGAGAGGAAGACCTGCTGCGTCAATCAATAGAACAGAACCCGGAGAAACACCTGGTGTATTTCAGTACTACCAGCGTGGAGGACCCTGATCTGCTGCAGGCACCCTATTCGCAGCACAAGTTGCAGATGGAGGAATTGATCCGGACTAACGTACATACCTATACTATTTTCCGGCTCAGTAACCTGGCCGGAAAATCGGACAACCCGAATACGATCCTCAACTATTTCTACCAGCATATTTCGCAGGGGATCCCTTTCCGGCTCTGGAAGCGGTCTGAGCGCAATATCATCGATACGGAAGACGTTTTCCGGATAGCCGATCATATGCTGCAGCATAAGCTGGCTGTGAACCGCACCATCAATATTGCCAATACGGAAAGTTATCCCGTGCAATATATTGTGAACAGTATCGAAGCATTCTGTGGTACCAAAGGCAAATACACCCTGGAAGACAGAGGCGGCCAGGTAACCATCGATACCCGTGATATAGCAGCGGTTTGCAAGACCCTGGACATCCATTTTGATCCAGACTACCTGCAGAAAATTCTAACCAAATATTACGGATCATGAGCCACCGGAGAGGAGTACTGAAGCGCAGACTGGAATACATCGGGATGTTTCCCTTTGTACTTGCCGGGAAGATCTACGGCAGGTTGTTTCCCCTGAAACAGCCCACCAGTACCTTCCTTTTCTACCCTTCTGCCGATATCGGTGGCGCCATCAAAGTGAATGCGGATATCGCCGGATGCGTGAGGGATAAAAATCCGCTCATCATCTTTTCAAAGAAGCCTAAGAACAACGGGCACAAGGAACTCTTCAAAGACTTTCGTGTGCTGGATCTGCATGGGAAGATCGACAACAAGCTTTTTCATTTTGTCAATTTCTTTTACCGGGGCGTTCTGGCTTCCTGGATCAACCGTGCTCCCAACGCCGTGATCTTCGGAGGAGAAGGCCTTTTCTTTTACAAGATGCTGGCGCATGTAAACCGCGATGTGCGTCGCATAGAGCTCTGCCACCTGGATACCTGGTTCCACTACTCCATCGGGTTTGCTGACCTGATCACACTTCGGGTATTCAGTACCGTTAAACTGATGCAGGACATGAAAGACCTGTATCAGAAAGAAGGGCTGGATGCCAGTTATGCAAAAAGACTTCGCTTTGCTGAGAACATGATCGATATCCCTCCTTATGAGGCTGTACATAATTCCCTTCTGGAAGTGGTTTTCATAGGCAGGGGCGCTCCGCAGAAACGGGTGCCGCTCACGGCAGCCATCGCGGAAAAGCTGCACCAGCTGGGTGCTCCCGTCCATTTCACTTTTGTGGGGGATGTGGAGAATGTGATCGATCCTTCAAAATATCCCTACTGCACTTTCTATGGAAATGTGCGGGACGAGGCACTGATGCAGAAGATCTATAAGAACTCGGATGTACTGATCCTGACTTCCGCTTATGAAGGTCTTCCCCTGGTGATCATGCAGATGATGGCGCATGGGCGCATTGTAATGAGCACGGCGGTGAATGCCATCCCCGATTATGTAAAACATATGGAGAACGGTTTGCTGATCCGTGCCACCGATGAAGCAGCTATTGTAAATGAAGGCGTGGAACTACTGCAATGGCTGGTTGCCAACCCGGATGCAAAAGAGATCATGGGTAAGCGTAGCCGGGAAATTGCCATTGAAAAATTCGGGGGAGAGAAATTCTGCAGACTCTACAACGAGTTCCTTTACACAGATACAAACTATTGACGCGGATTACCCGTCTGCCTCCTGTACCATTGAAATACATTGCGGCTGATGGCATTGGAATCCAGCAGCAGCGCCAGTCTGATCCTGAAAATGCTTACAGGCTCAAATGGTTGACCAGGTATCAAGGTGGCTGCATGAGCTTTGAACAGGGCGATCAATCCTTTCACTTTCAGCGTTCTTAATTTTACAGGCGTTTTCAGCAAGCGGTGACTTAAACTCTCACACCAGAACAAGAGAAAATCTTTTCCATACCTGCGGATGCTGGCATCCACTTCCGGCAGTTGTTGCTGCAATGCATGCATATCTTTCACATATTCGCCGAAGGCATTCAGAAAAGCCATCCCGTTGGTGGTGCGGGAAACACTATCATGCAGGCGGTAAGAGAAACAATTGTTGAAGGCTGTAGCCTTATACCCTTTCGCCATCAGGCGGATCCACAGGGAGAAATCAGCAAAAATAAGATTGGGATAATGAGCTGGCATGCCGCCCAAAGCATCATAATCGGAAGACCGCATCATATAACCCGTTCCGGTACTGTCAATGGTGCGCTGCATCTGGCTGGCCAGGAATTCATGCACCCGCTGCTGTTCATCCATCGGCAGGCAGGCCCTTACAAACTGCCCCCCGGCATCGATAAAATTGAAATGTGCCTGGTACAAAGTGGCATCGGGGAAACGTTCAATAAGATGGTTCATCACGGCCAGGTAATCCGGCCCCAGCAGGTCATCATGACCGATCATGGTCATGAATTCATTACGCGACACATCTTTGATCCTTGCCCAGTTCTGTTCAATGGTCAGCGACTTCGTTGCCTTATGAATGATGATCTTTTCGTTCTTCAGGGATTCAAGCCATTCCACGGTCCCGTCTGTACTGCAATTGTCCAGCACCACGATATTGAAATCCGTGAAGGTCTGCGCCAGGATGCTGTTGATGCATTCTTTCGCATATTCTCCCCCGTTACGAACAGGCAATATGATGCTGAATTTTGCCATCAGGCTTTGTACAACTTGTTTTTGATACCGATCAGGAATTCAAACAGACCAGGAAAATGAATGGCCAGGAGATACTTGATCTTCCATTTCCGCAGGTAAGGGATCCTGAATATTTTATTGACAACTTTATCGAAATCAGGTTTCTTCAGTTTCAGGTCCCTCGCGATCTTCTTGATGGATACTGCGTACTCCACCACCCAGCGGGCTGTGAAGTTGGTCAAGGGCTGCTGTAAAGAAGACCAGTCGTGGTTCTTCGGAAGATGATCCATCACCCACTTCATGAAATTATCCGGCGTAACGTAGAATTTATCATAATCGGATTCAGTGAAGCCGTAATTAGCGCCATGCACCACCTGGCAACCCAGGGAAGTATTCAGCAGCAAAGCTCCCTGCCGGGCGCCGCTGAGCACTATGTATCCGAAATCCGTATTGTAAGGAGCCCCGAAATCAGGCATTCCTTCAATGGCCATAGCTATTTCTCTTTTTACCACACCACATGACCAGAGCAGGTGACAGCCGATCTCATTCCTGAAATATGCGTAAGGGAAATCCTTTCCTTCATACTTGCGGATGGTGCCGATCGGCAGGTTGGCCAGGCAGGAGTTGGTACCCACTTTCAGCCTGCTGCTGCGCGCCACTTCAGGGTTGTAACACATGATATCGCAGCCGCCCATGTACATACCATAACCCGGATGTTGCAGGCTGAGATCATACAGGGTTTGCAGCATATCCGGATATACGGGATCATCATCCGTGATCATCACCACGTATTCCGTTTCGGCTTTGGCCAGGCTCCTGTTGAAGCTCTTCACCATGCCGAGGTTCACTTCGTTCACATAATAAGAAACGCGCGGATCATTGAATGCATCCACAGTGGCCCTGGCGCTACCCGCAGGATCATTGTCAGAGATCACCACCCTGAAATGCGGGAAGCTCTGTTTGGCAAGGGCCGTCAGCTGCTGATGCAGGAAGTCCGGCCTCTTGAAAGTGGTCATGCAAAAAGTGACCCAGGGATTGCTGAAAGAAGGTTCGCCTGCATTCATCTGTTGGAATGGTTTCTATTTGATTCTCTTCAGGTAACCTGAAGGGGCCACACTGATCAGTAATTTATTATCGATGGCTGTATCGATCACAAAGCGGGGATCCTGCTTCACGTATTCGTACACGGCAGTGAGTGGGTTATTGCCAACACCCCACGGGCGTGATTCCTTGAAATAGTTCTCAGGAAGTTTCTCTACTATAGTATCGAACACCACGCAGTATGAACCTGGCGTAACCAGCGGCGCATAGAGCTCCAGTTCGCGCAGCACATGTTCATGTGTATGATTGGAATCCAGCAGCACCATCACGGTCTGCTTGCCTTCAGCCGCCTGGCGCACCTGTGCAGCGATCTCGTCGCTCACGGCTGAGCCTTCAAGCATCCTGATTCGCTTCATCATCGGGTGTGCTTCTATCTCTTTCCTGTTATGTGCGCGTATATCGATATCGATGCCCAGTACTTCTCCTTTGCCGATCAGTTCCATCAGTGAAGCGTAGAAGATCAGTGATCCACCATGAGCGATGCCGGTCTCGATGATAAGGTCGGGCTTCAGCTCCCAGATCAGTTCCTGCATGGCGATCATATCCTGCGGGTACTGGATGATGGGCCTGCCCATCCAGCTGAAATTATAAGAGTACTGGCTCTTGTTGCTTGCGTCGTTGAAAGCTTTGGCGGCTGCCTGCAGCTCTTCATTATTGCCATTGGCATCAATCCTTTGCTTTCTTTCTTCAATAAAAGCCTTTACAGGATCACTCATGGTTCAGTATGGTTTTAAGTTTGGTATCGTCTCCCCAGAACCTCATTGGTTCGTAATCGGGGTATGGATAATAGCCCCGGTTGAGGACTATCGTCCTTTTGTTTTGATGTAAATAATCTTCCACCAGCTGGTTCACTGTTTGCGGTTGACCGCTGCAACAGTTGATCACACCGGTGACCTGCTGCTGAAGCGCAATGCGCACAATGTATTCCGCCACTTTCTCCACCGGCAGGAAATCCCTTACCTGTTCTCCCCCACTCATATTGAACTCAGCATCGCCGTTGGCCAGGGCCTTTTCCAGTTGCGAAAGTAAGGATTTCGGATTTTGTCCTTTTCCATACATGTAGAAGAGCCTGGCCCATTTGAAACTGACACCTTTTTCAGCAGCCAGTTGCTCCAGGAAGATCCTCAGTTCATTCTTGGCGATGGCATATGGATTGGCAGGAAATACTTCCATTTCTTCTTTCAGCAGTCCTTCCTGCATGCCGTATTCAAAGCAGGTTCCGGTCACGGTCAGATCGTTAAGCCCCTTGTCTGTAAGGTTTGCCAGCAGCGCCTTGTGGCGGGGCAGGTTGATCTCCGTGTGGAAACCGGATTTATAATTGGGCAATCCTTCCCAGGCAAGATGTATCATATGGGAGGGCCTGCCGAAATAATCATAATAATTCACAACCGGATCGAAGCTGTTGAAATCGAAAGGCAGATAATTCACCTGGTTGTACCAGGGCATGGCAGCAGCTTTCTCAGCACTGGCTGAGCTGGCTATCACCTGGTGACCCGATTGCAGTAACCGGGCAACCACATAATTGCCGATAAAACCAGTTGCTCCTGTTACCAGTACTGCCGCCATTGGAGTTACAGTATTTGTAAAGAAGGGATGGGTACTACAAATTGCCCTTTCCAGTTGCGGATGAACGCCAGCTGCTGCACAATCTCTTCCTTGATATTCCAGGGAAGGATGATCACAAAATCAGGCTGGTGCTGCTTCAGGTGCTCCAGATCCACTACGGGAATATGACTGGCCGGCATGAACTTACCCTGTTTGTGAGGGTTGGCGTCAACGGCGTATTCGATCAGGTCAGACTTGATGCCGCAATAGTTCAACAGGGTATTACCTTTTGCTGCTGCGCCATAGGCCGCCACTTTTTTACCGGCACGTTTCTGTTCCACCAGGAAGTCCATAAGGTCCAGTTTCACTTTAAGCGCACGCTGTGTGAAATTATCATAGTAGTCGAGCCCCTGCATGCCCTTGCTCTTTTCTTTATCCAGCAGCATCTGCACATTGGGGGTTATTATATGGGTGCTGTCTTCTTTGTGATGTGCGTAGATGCGCAGTGATCCTCCATGAGTGGGGATCTCTTCCACATCAAACATTTCCAGTCCAGCTTCCGCAAAGATCTGCTGCACGGTATAGAAAGACAGGTAAGAGAAATGCTCATGATAGATGGTATCGAACTGATTATTGTCTACCAGTTGCATCAGGTGCGGGAACTCCATGGTGATCACCCCATCAGTGGCCAGCAGTATCTTCATCCCACCTACAAAATCCACGATATCCGGCACATGCGCCAGTACATTGTTTCCCAGGAGGAGATTGGCTTTGATACCTTTCGCTGCAAGGGTTTCAGCCAGGCGAACGCCAAAGAAATCAACCACAGATTCAACGCCTTTCTCTTCCGCTGCTTTTGCAGTATTGGCGGTAGGCTCGATACCGAGCACCGGTACTTTCTTTTCCACGAAGTACTGCAGCAGGTAGCCATCGTTGGAAGCGATTTCTATTACCTTGGATCGTTCGTTATAACCAAAACGTTCGATCATCTTTTCCGTATAAGCTTTGGCATGTTTGAGCCAGCTGGTGGAATAGGATGAGAAGTAAACATAATCGCTGTTGAAGATGGCGTCGGACTTTTTATATTCATCAACCTGCACCAGGAAACATTTGGGGCAGGTGAAGGTTTTGAGGGGATAGAATGTTTCCGGTTCATTCAGCTGCTCCTGCCTTAGAAATGAATTGGAAGCAGGGGAATTGAACAGGTCGATAAAAACATGCGTAAGTTCCGTTTTACAAAATCTGCATTGCATAGTTTACAATCCTTTAAAGTTTGTGGTGAGCAGCGGATGGCTGGCATCCCTGTCAGACAGGTTCCCTGCGGCCAGCGGCCATTTGATATCGAGTGCAGGATCATCATGTCGGAGGCCGCCTTCCGATCCCGGCTTATAATATTCGCTGTGAAGGTAAATGAGCTCACAGTTATCAGTAAGCGCCTGGAACCCATGCGCAAAACCTTCGGGTATATACATCATATTGCGGTTGGCAGCGGAAAGCTCTGCTCCGAACCATTGCAGGAATGTGGGTGAGCCTTCGCGGCAATCCACGATCACATCATAAACTGCGCCGGCAATACACCTTACCATCTTGATCTCGCGGAACGGAGGCAATTGAAAGTGCATCCCTCTTACGGTGCCTGCATGAGTAGTGAAGGAATGATTCATCTGTACCCACTCACTGGTATGCCCGATCTCTTTGAAAGCATCTTTGCAATAGAACCTGGCAAACCATCCACGGTCATCGGTGAATGGCTTCAGCCCTATTATATAGCTGCCGGCGAGCGGAGTGTGTGTAAAGATCATAATGCCTGGTACTGGTTGATTTGTTGAAGAGTGAATGCAAGTTGCTCCTTCACAGGCTGTGTGTACCATTCGATGGTCCACCGGATGGCTTCCTTAGCGCTGAGCTTCGGTTTCCAGTGCAGCTGCTGCATGGCTTTGGCAATGTCGAGCTTGAGCAGGTTGGCTTCGTGTGGCTGACCGGGAACGGCCAGGTTGCTCCAGTTACCGCTTCCCCAGCTGCCGATGGCCGTTTCCACCAGTTGTTGTACGGTAAGATGGTCTTCCGGCAGGGGACCGAAATTATACGCACTGGAATAAGTAGCGGGCAGGTTGTAGAGTAAAGCGCCGAGCACGAGGTAACCGTGCAGGGGCTCCAGCACATGCTGCCAGGGCCTTATTGAATTCGGGTTACGCACGGGTATGCTCTGTTCCGCACTCAGTGCGCGGACAATATCCGGCACGATGCGGTCCTTGCTCCAGTCGCCCCCTCCTATCACATTGCCTGCGCGGGCGCTGGCAATGGCCGGACGATTTTTCAGGGCCTGGGAAGGATTGAAAAATGAGTTCCTGAACGAACTCACCACGATCTCCGTACAGGCCTTGCTGGCGCTGTATGGATCATAACCTCCCAGTACATCATCTTCTTTATAGAGAATATCCTGTTCTTTGTTTTCGTACACCTTATCGGTGGTGATCACCACAATAGCGCAGTGCTTATCCAGCCTGATAGCCGCTTCCAGCAGGTTGGCAGTACCGATGGCATTCACTTCAAAGGTTTCGGCCGGGATCTCGTAAGAAAGTCTTACCAGTGGCTGTGCTGCCAGGTGGAAAATAAAATCCGGACGAAAATCCAGCACGGTCTGTTTCAGCAGTTCCTTATTGCGGATATCTGCCAGGATGGAAGCGCCGGGAACGAATGGCTCCATCAGTTGGTAGATACCACCTTCATAGGAAGGCGGTAGCGCATAGCCCTTTACGTCAGCTCCCAGTTGGGTAAGCCAGTTCATCAGCCAGGCGCCTTTGAAGCCGGTATGGCCGGTGAGCAGCACTTTCTTTCCCTGGTATAAGGAAAGTAATTCTGTATTGCTTACCAGATTTTCCATTTCGCCTGATTGTTTTGCCATAAAGCTTCCAGTTCCAGTTTATCGCGCATGGCATCCATGCATTTCCAGAACCCATGGTGCTGAAAAGCCATCAGCTGCTCGTTTTTGGCCAGGTTCTCCAGGGGAGCATCCTCCCACATGGTATCATCCATATTGCCGTCGAGGTAACTGAACACTTCGGGCTTCAGCACAAAAAAACCTCCGTTGATCCATTTGCCATCGCCTTTGGGTTTTTCTTTGAAGTTGAGCACTTCTCCATTGGGTCCCATTTCCATACCACCGAAGCGGGCTTCGGGCTGGATGGCGGTTACGGTAGCTACTTTGTTATGGGCCTTATGAAAGGCCAGGAGCTTCGCCAGGTCAACATCGGCAACACCATCACCATACGTGAGCATGAAATCCTCATTGCCCACATATTGCTGCACGCGTTTAAGCCTGCCTGCAGTTTTGGTGTTCAGACCGGTATCCACCAGGGTTACCTTGAAAGACTCTGTATTGGTGTAGTGAACATCCAGCTTATTGCTGCCCAGTTCGATGGTGAGATCTGAATTATGCAGGAAATATTGCATGAAGTATTCCTTGATCAGGAAGCCTTTATATCCAAGACAAATAATGAATTCATTGAAACCGTAATGGCTGTATATCTTCATGATATGCCAGAGGATCGGCTTACCACCGATCTCCACCATGGGTTTGGGACGAGTATCTGTTTCCTCGGCTATACGCGTGCCGAGGCCGCCGGCAAAAATGACTACTTTCATATTTTGAAAAAAGTTGTGCAAAGCTAACTTATTAATATCTCATTACATAGGGGAAGCAGCAGCAAAGTTTACTTACTTTTGCTCCCACTTTACCAACAAATCCCAATGGGGCAGATCCGCAAACAAACCATACAATCATCCTTTCTGTCGTATGCAGGATTCCTGATCGGCGCCATCAACACTTACTTTTTCACCAAACAGGGACTTTTCACCCCCGAACAATACGGCCTCACCCAAACCATTATCAGCATTGCACAGATCATTGCCCCCATCGGCACGTTGGGCATGACCATTTACATGGGCAAGTTCTTCCCGTATTATTTCGACAGACTCAGCCATAAACGGAATGATATGCTTGCTATTGCCGTGATGATCAGCGCCATTGGCGCCATCCTGGTGTTTACGGCCTGCCTCATCTTTGAGCCGCTGGTTGTGCGGAAGTTTTCGGAAAGGTCGCTCCTGCTGGTGAAATACTATTACTGGGGACTGGTATTTGCCTTCTTCTTTCTCTGCTTCATGATCCTTGAAAGCTATCTCTACACGCTGAAAAAGACTGTACTGCCCAATTTCATGAAGGAAACGATGTATCGCCTGACCGTATCGGTACTGATCTTTCTCTACGCTTTCAAACTAATCAGTTTCGATACCTTTGTGATCCTTTTTTGTTGCGTGTACATGCTGCTGGTGGTGATTGTAGTGATCTACCTGGTAGCCTCCGGAAATTTCCATCTCAATTTCCGGATCAGTACGGTCACCAAAAGACTGCGCAAACAGATCTTCACCTATGTGGCTTTCGTGTACAGCGGTATTGTAATCAACGGGATAGCCCGCCAGATAGACACCCTGGCCATTGCCGGTGTTGGCGGCCTTACCAAGGCGGGCATTTACACGCTCAACCAGTTTTCAGCTGCCATCATCCAGGTGCCCTACCGCGCGCTGATGGCCATTGCGGCCCCGCTGATCGCAGAACACTGGAAGAACAAGAACCAGGAAGAGATCGGCCGCATCTTCAAAAGGGCCAGCATCAACCTGCAATTGATCAGCACCTTCCTCTTCCTGATCATATGGATCAACTACGATGATGGACTCAAAGTAATGGGCCTCGATCCCAGGTTCGCCTCAGGCAAAATAGTGTTCCTCATCCTGGGCATCTACAATGTGATGGACCTGACCGTGGGTATCAGCAGCGCCGTGATCATGACCTCCCCCGCCTGGCGTTTCGATTTTTATTCCGGACTGGTGCTGCTGGCCACTTCCATTCCACTGAACATATATATGGCGCGTGCCTGGGAAATGGAGGGCGTTGCTATGGCCACCCTCATTACGTATACCACCTACAATACCATCCGGATCATTTTCCTGAAAACCCGTTTCGGTTACTGGCCTTTCACCCCCCAAAGCCTCTATGCCCTGCTGATGGCGGTGGCAATATATGGCATCATGCAACTGGTAAATATCCATGGCCTGGCGGGGATTATCATAAAGAGCGCCGTATTCTCCGGTCTTTATATCGGTGGAGTGCTTCTTTTCCGCCTTACCCCTGACCTGCCGGAAGTGCTTAAAATCGTTAAAAAGAAACTGACCAGGAAATAATACGGGATGGCATCCTCCGTTAAAAGCCCATTAAAAACAACCGATTCATGTATGAATCAACGGATAAGGCCTCTTTTTTGAACATTTCATGCACCGGACATTACATTTGCATGCAACGACCGTCAGTCATTACCTGTCAACACCGTAACGCTAACACATTATAAATCTGACTTTTGAAATAACCGATGCTCAATTTCTGCACCTTATTCAATACCAATTACCTCGCCCGCGGTCTGGCCCTGTACGAGAGCCTGGAAAAGAACTGCTCCTCATTCCATCTGTATGTATATGCGTTTGACGATGCCAGTTATGACTGTCTCAAAAAACTCAACTACCCCCATCTCACGCCCGTTGCCATGAAGGAATGGGAAGATGAAGCCATCCTGGCCGTGAAACCCACCAGGAGCATGGCGGAATATTGCTGGACCAGCACCGCTACCATCTTACGATACAGTATCACTCATTATAATCTCGAAAGCTGCACCTACCTGGATGCCGACCTGTATTTTTACAGCGATCCGCAGGTGCTCTTTGATGAGATCGCTGATAATTCAGTTGCCATCAGCAGTCACCGTTATACGCCCATCTATGACCAGTCCGTTACCAGCGGCATCTATTGCGTTCAGTTCATGTTCTTCCGGAACGATGAACGTGGTATGCGCGTGCTGAACTGGTGGCGCGATCGTTGCATTGAATGGTGTTTTGCACGTTATGAGGATGGCAAGTTCGGGGATCAGAAATACCTCGATAACTGGCCTTCACAATTTGAAGGAGTACATGTGTTCAAACATCGCGGTGAAGGGCTTGCACCATGGAATATCCAGCAGTCGGAGCCCGGACTGGAAAACGGGCAGCTTACCATTACGGAAATTTCCACCGGCAAAAAATGGAACGCCATCTATTTCCATTTTCATGGCGTGAAATTCTTTACTGACCAGCAGGTGGCTTTGTGCGGAACCTTGTATGAATTCAGCAAGGATCAGGTGGCATTATTCTATTTTCCATACCTGAACAGGCTCCTGGAAATTGAAGCGGCCCTGAAAGCAAAGGGTTTTACCCTCAATTCAAATGGCGCAACACAGCCTGCTCCCGGTAAAGCTTCCATCCTGGTACAATTTCTGAAAGAAAGACTACTGAACATCAAAATGGGCAAAGCATCGCCTTTCCATTTTAAAATGTATAATTTTAGCCGCCACAACCATTATTATTCACTGAACCAGATCAGATAAGCAGCACATGGCACAATTAATAGACCTGAAGACTTTTACAGACAAGCGTGGAAATCTTACGGTGATCGAGAAAGTGGTCCCCTTCGATATCAAAAGGATCTTTTATATCTACGGAGTGGATGAATCCAAAAGAGGTGGGCACCGCCATAAGCAAACCATTCAGGCAGCCATCTGTATCCAGGGCTCCTGCCGCATCTACAATAACAATGGCAGTTCGGAAGCATATTTTGAGCTGAACCGTCCGGATAAATGTCTGCTCATTCAGCCGGAAGACTGGCATACCATGGACCAGTTTACCCCTGATGCCATCCTGATGGTACTCGCCTCCGAGTACTTTGATGCCAACGATTATATTTTTGAACCCTACTCAGCTGTATGATAGAATACGAAAACCTCGGCAAAGCCAATGCAGCATTCTTTGATGATTATCGCAAGGCCTTTGATAACGTGCTGCAAAGCGGCTGGTACGTACTGGGCCAGCAGGTAAAACAATTTGAAACGGAATTTGCACAATACTGTGGCGCATCTCATGCAGCTGGTCTGGCAAACGGACTGGATGCTTTGATCCTCAGTCTGCGTGCGCTTGGCTGTAAACCCGGAGATGAAGTGTTAGTGCCTTCCAATACCTATATCGCTACCATCCTGGCTGTAATGCATAATGGGTGTACGCCGGTGCTGGTGGAACCTGATATCGCCACCTACAATATCGATCCTTCTTTAATCGAAGAAAAGATAACGCCCAGAACAAAGGCCATCCTGGTAGTGCATCTTTACGGAAAGATCTGCGCGATGGACCGCATCATGGCTATCGCTCAAAAACACCATCTCTTTGTAGTGGAGGACTGTGCGCAGGCGCATGGCGCTTCACTGAAAGGCAGGCAGGCAGGCAGTTTCGGGGATTATGGAGCCTGGAGCTTCTACCCTACCAAGAACCTGGGCGCAATCGGTGATGCAGGCGCCATTACCTGTAATAACGAAGAATTAATAACGAAGATCACTACCCTGAGAAACTACGGAAGCAAAGTAAAATATTATAATGAAGTAGTTGGCTTCAATTCAAGGCTGGATGAATTACAGGCAGCGTTGTTGCGTGTGAAACTGGCGAAGATGCAGGCCATTACAGAACACAAGCGCATGCTTGGAGCCCTGTATCACGAAGGTTTGAAAAATGATTTCATCAAGCCGCAGGTGCACCCGGATTATTTTGATGTGTACCATATCTACAATGTCCGCCATCCGAAACGTGATGCATTGAAAGAATACTTATTGAAGCATGAAATAAAAACAGATATTCATTACCCGGTAGCTCCCAACAAACAGGAAGCGATGCGCGGTGTGCTTGACCAGGTACCCACCCCCATTGCGGAAGAGATCCACCAGACAACGCTAAGCCTGCCCATCTCTTACCTGCATACCAAACAGGATGTTGAACGGGTCATCGAAGTAATGAATAAGTTTTAATTAATCAATGTGTGCCCTGTCGCTCCCCTCTGGCGAGTGACTTTTATTTGTTCGCCTCCGGCGAACACCGTGATGCCGGGAGGCGACGGAATAGATGTAACTCGCGGGGATGCGAGTTGCAGGGCACCCCTTAACTATCACGCGCACTCTCATTATCAGGCATACACAGCTCAGCAGATACATCAAACACCTGCTTTCCCTCTACCTGCCCACTGCATTAGCCGGTGCCAGCGTTCCGATCAATTGCAGGAACTTTGCCAGTCCGGCCCGCTTGGCTTCATCCAGCCTGTAGCTGATATTCTTCGTATAGTATTCGTGCAGATCATAATGCTCATAAGGGTTCTGAGCCACTACAGTATCAATATGCTTCAAGCCTTCTTCATTGGCGGCATCAAAAGCCTTCACAAATTCCTCCGGCAAAGGCTTATTGCTGACCCAGGCTGCAAATACAAAGGGTAATCCGGTAAACGCCATCCAGGCCTCGCCCAGGTCATAGATATATTTTGAATGTTTCCGCTGTTCCAGCGCCCTGTCGCCGATCACCACGCCGGCTGTTGTACCCTGAATACGGCTGCGGTAATCATCTTTTGTATCCGTGACCACGGGATCGATCTTCCAGTAATCCCGCATGAGGATACGCGCCAGGGTCACGGAAGTGCGGCTCTGGTAATCCAGCAGCACTTCTGTGATCTCATGAACCGGCACATCGCTGAACAGGCAAACCGAGGCTACAGGCTGCGTACAGCCGATACAGTAATTGGTATTGATATGATACTCCTTCATCCGGGGGATCACAGCCACAGGCACCAGTCCCATGTCAATGGTATCATCCAGGAGCATTCTGGCAATATTCGCCGGGTATTCGGGTACGGCCTCTATCTCATTTATCACAGGTGAATGCTCAATTCCATACAATAATGGTTTGGTATTGAGATAATTCACGATTCCAACCTTAATCTTCTTCAATTGAATTAATTTTACGCCGCAAAGGTAAAGGAATATCACTTTTAACATCAACATTGAACTTGAACATGGAACTGAACAGTCTTACAGCCATTTCCCCTATTGACGGACGTTACCGTAACCAGGTGCAGCACCTCGACGAATACTTCTCTGAATTCGCCCTTATCAAATACAGGGTGCTGGTTGAAGTGGAATACTTCCTGTTCCTGGGCGACAAGAAATTCTTTTCTGTGCCCGCAGCTGTAAAAAAAGGCCTGCTGTCCGCTGCGGAAAATTTCAGCCTGGAAGATGCGCAAACCATCAAAGAGACTGAAAAGACCACCAATCATGATGTGAAAGCAGTGGAATATTTCCTGAAAGCGAAACTGAAAGACCTGAAAGCCGAACATCTCCAGGAATGGGTTCACTTCGGACTTACTTCACAGGACATCAATAATACTGCCGTTCCCCTCTCCTGGAAACAGGCGGTGGACAACGAATACCTGCCCGCCATCCTCAACCTGAACAAGCAGCTGGAGCTGCTTTCAGACGAATGGAGGGATATACCTATGCTTGCCCGTACGCATGGTCAGCCCGCTTCTCCCACCCGCCTTGGCAAGGAGATCAGGGTTTTTGTTGAAAGGCTGGAAAACCAGGTGCAGCAATGCATCGAGATCCCTTTCAGCGCAAAATTCGGTGGCGCCACCGGTAATTTCAACGCCCATGCCGTGGCCTTCCCTAAAAAGAACTGGGTGAACCTCGGCAATGATTTCGTGGAAGGCGTACTGGGACTGCAACGCCAGCAATTCACCACTCAGATAGAACACTACGATAACCTCGCTGCGCATTTCGACAGCATGAAACGGATCAATACCATCCTGCTGGATTTCTGCCGTGATATGTGGACTTATATCTCCATGGACTATTTCAAGCAGCGTACCAAAAAGGGCGAGATCGGTTCTTCCGCTATGCCGCACAAGGTGAACCCTATCGATTTCGAGAATGCCGAAGGCAACCTCGGCATCGCCAACGCCCTGCTGGAGCACCTGTCAGCCAAACTTCCGATCAGCCGCCTGCAGCGCGATCTCACCGATTCCACCGTGCTGAGAAATATCGGTGTGCCGTTTGCACATATCATCCTGGCCACCCGCTCCATCGAAAAAGGGCTGGGCAAACTGGTGCTGAATGATGAGAAGATCTATGACGACCTGGATAAGAACTGGGCAGTGGTGGCCGAAGCCATCCAGACCATTCTCCGCCGCGAGAATTACCCTCAGCCTTACGAAGCCCTTAAAGAGCTTACCCGTGGCAAACAGGGCATCAACAAACAGACCCTCCATCAATTCATCGATAAATTAAAAATTCCGGTAACCGTGCGTAAAGAGTTGAAAAAGATCTCTCCGCACAACTACACAGGCGTGAACCCCGACTTCTGAGAAAAGCGGGTCCGCCACCAGAGCATATCCTCTTTCTGATCATATTGTTCAAAGCCGTTCTTCTGCAAAACGCGGATTGATGCGGCATTGGTTCTTGCTGTTTCGGCAAGCACCGCGGAGAGCTCTTGTCTTTGTGATGCCCATTGGATCAGGCCACCCACCGCTTCCGTCATGAAGCCCCGGTTGCGGGCATGCTTCATCGTGCCATAGCCGATCTCCACTTCACCGGCCGCACCGGGTGGGCCTTTGAAGCCGAGCTCGGCCACCACCAGCCTGCTGGCTTTTTCAATCACCAGCCAGAATGTAAAGTACAGGTAATGATCGAAGGGAGCCCTTCGCATACAGGGCAGCGTAACCGATTCCACATATCGCTTTACTTCAGGGTTCATCACCCTGTTGATCAGCGCAAGCTCTTCCATCCGTTCAAAAAGATCATTGCCCTGCAGGTATAGTTCCAATGCAGGTACTGTGAGCGGAAGGATATAAAGACGATCGGTGTGGACCATCCGGGTTGTTTGCAATTAAATTGCAAACCTTATACCGTTTCCTTGTGAATCTCTGATGTAAAGTGGAATTGAATATCCGGGTTGTTGGTACGCTCCGTGTTCAGGAACCATTCGCTCTGCGCCAGGTACACCAGGTGGCCATCCTTATCGGTAGCGATATTGGTGCTCTTGAAACGGGTGAATTCATCCAGCTTCTTCGGGTCATTGCTGGTGATCCAGCAGGCTTTGTAGAAAGGCTGGGCACGGAACTCAACACTGGCGCCGTATTCCTGCAACAGTCGGTACTGGATAACCTCAAACTGAAGTTCACCCACGCAACCGATGATTTTTTTGTTACCACCAAACTGGGTGAAGAGCTGGGCAACCCCTTCATCGGTCAGCTGCAGCAGGCCTTTTTCCAGTTGCTTGGTTTTCATCGGGTCTTTGTTCACTACCTCTTTAAAGATCTCAGGTGAGAAAGAGGGGATGCCGGTGAAATAGAAGTCGGCACCTTCGGTGAGGGTATCACCGATCTTGAAGTTGCCGGTATCGAAGAGACCAACCACATCGCCGGGGAATGCTTCATCGATCACATCCTTGTCGCGCGCGAGGAAAGTGTATGGGTTGCTGAAACGCACGTCCCTGTCGAGGCGCACGTGGTGGAAGTATTTATTACGCTCGAACCTGCCGGAGCAAACACGCAGGAACGCGATACGGTCGCGATGCTTGGGATCAAGGTTAGCGTGGATCTTGAAGATGAAGCCGGAGAATTTGTCTTCATCCGGACAAACCTCCCTTACAGATGTAGGCCTGCAACGCGGGATAGGTGCTACACGAATGAAGGTATCCAGCATTTCCCTTACCCCGAAGTTATTGATGGCAGAGCCAAAGAAAACGGGTGATACTTTACCGGCCAGGTAATTGGCCACATTCAGTTCTCCATTCACGCCGTCCACCAGTTCCACATCTTCACGTAAAATGCCGGCATCCTTTTCACCGAGTTTGGAATCAAGCACTTCACTGCCAAGGTCAGTGATCTCGAGGCTGTCCTCATCGTCGGAAGCTTTTGTGTTGGCAGTAAAAAGTACCAGGTTCTTATCGTAGAGATTGTACACCCCTTTGAAGTCCTTGCCACTGTTGATGGGCCAGGTCATGGGGTGTAAAGATATTTTCAGTTCATTTTCGATCTCTTCCAGGAGGTCGAAGCGGTTCTTACCGTCGCGGTCCATTTTGTTGATGAACACGATCACAGGCGTATCGCGCATGCGGCATACTTCCATGAGGCGGCGGGTCTGGGCTTCCACCCCGTTCACGGAGTCAACCACCAGGATAACGCTGTCTACCGCGGTGAGGGTACGGTAGGTATCTTCAGCGAAGTCTTTGTGACCGGGGGTATCCAGCAGGTTTACCAGGATTCCCTTGTATTCGAAGCTCATCACGGAAGTGGCTACGGATATACCACGCTGACGTTCGATCTCCATGAAGTCGGACGTAGCGTGCTTTTTGATCTTGTTGCTCTTTACGGCTCCGGCAGTCTGGATGGCTCCACCGAACAGGAGGAACTTCTCCGTAAGCGTGGTTTTACCGGCATCCGGGTGAGAAATGATCGCAAAAGTCCTTCGTCTTTGAATTTCTGTATTGTACTTCATGAAGTGATCGCTTTTAGGAAAAACGCCCGCAAAGGTACATTAATCCTGCCTCAATTTGTACTTTTATGCCACATGCGTTCCAGACTTCTCCAATTCATTGTCAACAACTTCCTGCGGCCGGGAAGAAGCAATACTTTATCCTATGCCCCAAGCGCTTACAGAATGGCGAAAGGCCTGTACCAGATGCGTAAGGCCATTCTTCAGAACTCCAAAGATGCAGTGCTGATCATAATCGGGATACTCAGTGCGGGTTTCGGCCTCAAAAGCTTTCTCTTACCCGTGAAATTCATCGATGGCGGGGCAACGGGCCTCTCCCTGCTCACCAGCGCCCTCACGGGCTGGCCCCTGGCGCTGATCATCGGGCTGATCAATATTCCATTTATCCTGATCGGGTACCGGCAGATCGGGAAAGTATTCACCATCAAAACGGTCCTGGCAATTGTGGGGCTGTCACTCTGCCTGGCGCTGGTGGACTACCCCATCGTTACTTCAGATAAACTGCTGGTGGCTGTGTTCGGAGGTTTCTTTTTAGGTGCGGGGATAGGCTTCGCCGTGAGAGGTGGCGGGGTGCTGGATGGAACGGAGATCCTGGCTATCTATTTAAGCCGGAAAACAGGCACTACCATCGGTGATGTGATCATGATGATCAACGTACTGATCTTTGCATCGGCTGCTTATTTTTTAGGGATCGATAAAGCGCTTTACTCCATGCTGACTTATTTGTCGGCGTCCAAGACGGTGGATTTCCTGATTGAAGGTATTGAAGAATATACCGGCGTAACTATCATTTCACCGAAGAATGAGGAGATCGGCAGGGTGATCACAGAAAAATTAGGACGTGGGATTACGGTGTACAAAGGGGCCGGTGGATTCGGAAAGAGAGGGTATGTGCAGGAGGATCAGTTGATCCTGTTTACCGTGATCACCAGGCTGGAGATCTCAAGGCTGAAGCATGAGATCGAGATCATCGATCCGAATGCGTTTGTGGTGATGAATAGTATCAAGGATACGAGGGGCGGGATGATCAAGAAGCGGCCGTTGAAGCATTAGTATTTTTTGCTTCGTTTAGCAATATGCTTCTTTTGATGAATGATGGATACGATCAGTACTTCGCTGTCCTTTTTCACTATTTTATAAGTGATGATGTAAGGGAAAAAATCAACTACCGCATCCCGGTAACCTTTCTTGGTTTTCTGACTGAAAACCTCAGGGGCCAAAGATATCTGATTGATCTTTTTCTCTACCATTGTTTCAAAGCGCAATCCCAGACCTTCTTTTTGTTCCTCATACCATTTAACCGCTTCCAGATATTCCTGAAATACAGAAGACAGGAATTTGACCTGGTAGGTCATTCCTTATTTTTTGTTTTAGTCCTTGCCTTCCTGTATTCTGCAGCAGATTCCTGTAACTCAGCTAAAGTGTAGGCTTTGGCATTTCCGCTTTCATATTCAGCAACTCTCCTGTCCAACTCTTCAATAAATGCCTTATCCTCCCAATGATCTCCCTCCTGCTCTTCTGCAAAAGTTTTTACAACAGTCAACACTGCGCGCTTTTGCTTTTCATTCAGCAACGGTAGATATTCAGATATCTCTTTATCTAATTTATTGGCAGCCGTCATAACAAATCGGTTTAGATCAAATTTACTACATATTCCTTACTTAAAACACCGTCACCGTCCAGGTTCTCACAAACCGCTCCCCTGCTTCCACCTTATTGATCCCTTCTTTCTCCTCCCATAACTGCAACGCATCCACGCTATCCGCAATACCGCACCAGGGCTCGATACACAGAAAGTCCGCACCAGGCGCCGCCCACAACCCTAAAAACGGGAACCCGGGAAAATCCATTTTCAATCCATGTTCCGTTTTCTCCGACAACAAAGACACTGAAGAAGACACCAGTCCTTTCAATACCAACGCATCCGCGGCAAACAATGATTTCTGCAATGGCAGCATATTCGTATTTTCCAGTAAAGGGGTGGGCGTGGTTTTGATCAAACCACCTTCCGCGATCGGCCAGCGGCCGGCCGTTTCTTTCTGATCGAATTCGAGATAGTAATCTTCATACGATGTGCCATCCACCAGAGGCAATGCAAAGGCCGGATGACCACCCACCGAGAAGTACATCGTTTCCTTCCCTGTATTCACCACCTCATACGTAACGGCAATGCTACTATCCACTACAGTATATCCTATCCTGAACTCGAAATCGAATGGAAAAACTTTCAGCGTTTCTTCATTCTGCTTCAGTAAAAAGATCACTTTATCGAATGCCTGGGTTTCCACAGCAAACTGATGATCACGGGCAAATCCATGCCGGCCTAACCGGTATGCCTGTTCTTTGAAGAAGTAAGTGTTATCCTTTAGTGTGCCCACGATCGGGAATAATACCGGCGAAAATTTCCCCCAGACAGCGGGATCGCCTTTCCACATGTATTCAATTCCGGATTCTTTTTGCAAGAGGCTTTGCAGCTCCGCGCCCTTTGGATGGATATTCGCTTTCAGCAGGTGACTTTCAATCGTAAACATATGGCAAGTTAATAAAAAGGCTTATCCTGCCCTTTTACCATTGAAATAAATCAGGAGCTGCTGCGACAAATCTTCAGGAACTATCACTTAAATTTGGAATATGCGTAGAATAATAGAGATCCTGGGCAGCAGCCTTAACCTCACCTGGCAGGAATTCAAGTCACACAAAACGAGAACCCTGCTCTCCCTCTCGGGTGTAGGATTCGGTATTCTCTGCATCATTGGCGTGCTCGCCACGGTGAACAGCCTGGAATACGCCGTACAACAGGATATCAAAGCGCTTGGCTCCAATACCATCTACATTGATAAATGGGATTACTCCGCAGGAGATCACGATTATCCCTGGTGGAAATATGTAAACCGTCCCACTCCCAAATACGACGAAGTGGAACTGCTCCGCCAGAGAGTGCCCGCCATCGGTCATATCGCTTTCAATAATAATATCAACGCACCACTGGAATATAATGGCAGCGTGCTCACCGGCCTCAATTATTACGGGGTCTCCGAAGAATTCGACCAGCTGCAGCCCGTGGAAGTGGGTGATGGCCGCTGGTTCACCCAGTCGGAATTTGAACAGGGCACCGGAGTGATCGTACTCGGTTACCTGGTGGCAGAAAACCTCTTCGGCTCCGATGTTAAGAAAGGGATCGGACAGGAACTGAAACTGAAAGACGGCAAGCGCGCCGTGGTGGTAGGTATCCTCAAGAAAAAAGGGAAAAGCATCATCGGCGGATGGGATTATGATAACAATACTCTCATCACCCGCAATTTCATGAAAACAATGGCGCGGGAAGACTGGACCAATCCCAGCATCCTGGTATCAGGAAAAGAAGGTATTCCCCTGGAACAACTGAAAGACGAGCTACTTGGCGCCATGCGCTCCATCCGTAAGCTAAAACCCACACAGGAAGATAATTTCTCCCTCAACGATATCAACGCCCTCAGCGGCTTTGCAACCGGCATCTTCGACGGTGTAAACAAAGGCGGCTGGGCCATCGCCACCCTCTCCCTCATCGTAGGCATGTTCGGCGTGGCCAATATCATGTTCGTAACGGTACGGGAACGCACTTCGCAGATAGGCCTGAAGAAAGCCATTGGAGCGAAGAAGATCACTATCATGACCGAATTCCTGCTGGAATCTTCCTTTCTCTGCATCATGGGAGGGTTGCTCGGCCTGCTGGTAGTGGTCATCCTGACCTTCATACTTTCGGCCATCTTCGGGTTTTCGGTGTTCATTGCCCCGGGCATTATCATGCTGGCCATTACCATCTGCGTGGTGGTAGGGATCATCGCCGGCATCATCCCCGCATCCATCGCCGCCAGAATGGACCCGGTTGTAGCGATCCGCTCCAAATAGGAAACGGGCAATTGCTTACCTTTGCCGCCCATTATGAGCATTACCATTCTAGCAATTGAATCTTCCTGCGACGAAACTTCCGCCGCAGTATGTGTAGACGGAAAGATCCTCTCCAACTTCATTGCCACACAGGCGGTACATGAACAGTATGGAGGCGTGGTTCCTGAACTGGCTTCGCGTGCGCATATGCAGCATATCGTTCCCGTAGTTGACAGGGCCCTGAAGGAAGCCGGGCGCCGGCTCTCTGACCTGGATGCCATCGCTTTCACGCAAGCTCCCGGCCTCATTGGCAGCCTGCTGGTAGGCGCTCAGTTCGCCAAATCATTGTCGCTCGCACTCAATAAACCACTCATCGCCGTACACCATATGCAGGCGCATGTACTGGCCAACCTCATCGAAGACCCCAAACCTGGCTTCCCCTTCCTCTGCCTCACTGTCAGTGGCGGTCATACCCAGATCGTACGCTGCGAAAGCCCCCATCAGATGAGCATCATCGGGGAAACCATCGACGATGCAGCAGGTGAAGCATTCGACAAATCAGCCAAATTACTCGGACTGCCCTACCCCGGCGGCCCCCTCATTGATAAATACGCCAAAACAGGCGACCCCAACCGGTTCAAATTCCCGGAACCGCAGATCCCAGCACTGAACTTCAGTTTCAGCGGTCTCAAAACCGCCATCCTCTATTTCTTACAGGAGAATACCAAAACCAATCCTTCCTTCGTGGAAGAGAACCTCGCCGATATCTGCGCATCCATCCAGCACCGCATCATCAGCATCCTGATGAACAAAGTGAAGAAGGCTGCCGCCGAAACAGGCATCAAAGATGTTTGTATTGCAGGTGGCGTTAGCGCCAACAGCGGCCTGAGGGCCGCCCTGAAAGAAACAGGAGATAAACTGAAATGGAATACCTTCATTCCTGCCTTCCAGTATTGCACGGACAATGCAGGCATGATTGCCATCACCGCTTATTATAAGTTCCTGGCGGGAGAATCAGTTGCCCTTAACACCAGCCCCTCCGCCAAAGCAGAATGGTAAAACCGTAGGCAATAAACAGATTGTAAAACTTAAAACTTACAAATGGCCAACGGCTATTTTCAATTCAAACAGTTTACTGTTCAACAGGATCAGTGTGCCATGAAAGTTTGCACAGACGCATGTATCCTCGGGGCCTGGTTTGCGGCAAAGACCGCCAATTACACCACCGTGCTGGATATCGGTGCAGGCACGGGACTGCTCAGCCTCATGCTTGCTCAGAAATCAGACTCCGAGATCCATGGAATAGAGCTTGATCTTGGCGCATACAAGCAGCTGAAAGAAAATGTACAATCAAGCATCTGGAAAGAACGCATCAAAGTATTTCCGGGAGATGCACGCACTTATTCCTTCCCTATCAAATACGATTTCATTATCACCAACCCTCCGTTTTTCGAAAACGATCTTGCTTCGGCTACTGAAGGAGAACAGCTCGCCAAACACAGCAAGGAACTTACATTGGAAGAGCTGATAACTGTGATAGCCAGAAGCCTGGAGCCGCATGGATCTTTCGGGATATTACTGCCTTATCAGAGGTGGGAATATTTCAATACACTGGCAACGGGAAAGGATTTTTCCCTGCTGGAGAATTTACTGGTACGGCAGACGCCGGCGCATCCGTTCTTTAGAAGCATACTGCATTATAGCAGGAATAATGATAATTTTTCGCCGAGCTTTGAGTTGACCATCAAAGGAGAAGATGGAAATTATACGGAGGATTTTGTGGAGTTGATGAAGGATTATTATCTGTATCTGTAACGATGGACCATTTAATTCCTTTTGCGTAAAAATTCATTTTGTAAGGAAACTGCTTTGCTGAAATTATCTTCAAACCGGGAAATGTTACGATAAGATCTTAAACGCTGTATAAGAAGTGTATACTGAAGCTTACGCAATACGCGTTTATCCGCCGGTCTACTCACAACAGGCTTTGTAATGAGCAAGGCTCCCATTTTTTTGATATGATACCAGAAACTCTTGAACAGTTCCCAGCGAAACCTGACCATGGAACTTTTTTTCGTTTTCAGCAGGATCTTGTAGGGCTCCAGGACTGAAAAACAATGAGCGCTTTCTTCAATATAGGACAGGTAATACGGCAGGGTTAGCCGGTTGGCAGTGATAAAATGATCAAACTGCAGCTTGTCCTCATACCAGATTGTATAACCCGCCAGTGCAAGCACATAACAGAGTTCATGATCGCCACCTGAACTTAAGCTCAGGCCCTGACGATCCGTCAATGCAGGAACAAAACCGTCAGCACATATCTTTTCATAAGCAGATTTTCTCAATACTGCACCTGCACCGTACACGAATTCGTCGTTCACTTTTCCACTTTCACTGGCCTGTTCCCCACCTGCATAGAGATTGCAGGACAATAACCAGGCAGGCGCAGGTTCTTCAAAAACAAAATTCCCTTTACCTCCCAAAATGCCTATGTCCGGAAGGCTTTCCATTACAGCAAAGGCGGTCTTTACATAATCAGGGGCCAGCCAGTTGTCATCATCACACAAAATGATATAATCATACTTCGCGGAACTAAAGCCTGCGTCCCTGGCATAGGTCAGTCCAGGCTTTGTTTCTGTAATTACATGAAGACTGATTTGGGTTGTGTATTTCCGCCATTCCTGCTCAATAACCTCCAGGCTATTGTCTGAAGAAGCATTATTGACCACCAGCAACTCGCAATCCATGCCCTCAGGGATCTTTTGTGCAGCAATACAACGAATGGTGGCCGGCAGGCGTTCTGCCCCATTATACGTGCAAACAAGGATGGTCACACCTGCCTTCATACTATTTATTGTTTTTTCGTCGGGGAATAAATGAAGTAATGTTCATCGCCATCTTTGTATAAAGTTTTGTGATCTTCCAGTACATCCGCCAATCGCGGTGCATGCGCAATGCTTCTTCCACCTGGATCTTCACGCCCTCCCGGTTTCTCACACCATACCAGAGATCATTAGCAATCTTGATGCCGTAATGTGCATAAAATTTCATGGATTGCTGCAGGATCCGCGCTCTTTCGGTTTCAGGAAGATATTGCTGAATGCTTTGCATTACCCACTGAAGGTCTTTGAGATTTTTAGCTGTAGCATAGGACCTGCCGGAAATGGAAGAAACATGAAGGCGATAAGATGCCAGGGGCTCCGGCGTATACGCAACCGGGTAATCCCGGGCGATACGCACCCACATTTCCCAGTCCTCCCCATAGTCAACACCGAAAAAAGCGCCCAGTTTTTCATAGACCTCTCTTTTTACAGTAATGGTGCAGAACTGCAGCCGTTGCCGTCCGGCCAGCAACAACAGGGCATCCGGCAGCATCCCTGCTTCTTTCATTTCTGCATCACGGTAATACAAACGCTTGCCGCTTTCACCGATATATTCGTAACGGCAAAAGGCAGCGCCAGCTTCCGGATATCTGTCAAACAGCTCATCCATCGCCTGGTAATAACCCGGCTTGACAAGATCATCTCCATGCAATAAATGTATGAGATAGCCTCTGCTCCTGTTGAGACAGGTTTCAAAATTGCGAAGGCTTCCTTTATTTTCCGGTTGTCTGAAATAAGCGATCCTCCCTTTACTGACTGAATGTACCAGGGCTTCCACATCTGCATCTGTACTGTGATCATCCACTACTTCTATCTGCATCTCCTCCGGTGGCAATGCCTGGGCCAGCACCGCTTCCATTGTTTCTTTCAGGAAACCGGAGCAATTGAATGCAGGTATCATCACAGACCAGCGGGGCCTGTGCACACCGTCCGGAACCGGTGTTATAACTGGAGGGGATAACGGAATTCTGTCCAAAACAAATCAGCTGTTTATAATTCTGCCTGTTTTATTACGGGTTCAAACCTGAATGGAAATTGTGGGCGCACGGCTCCTTTCCATTTACCAAACCAGGTGGTATTCTCGCGGAAATCGGCTACTTCAAAATGAAGTCCTGCTTCATGATAGTATAATGGAATGGACGTATCCTGAACAATGATCAGCGAAATATAATACGCACCATCATTGAGAAGATTGCCCGGAATCCTGCATTCACCCTGAATAGTACCGCCACTGCACTGTACAGGAGACGAAGCTACGTCGAAAATACATTCACCTGCATAATTGAATAAATGCAGTCCTGCATTCAGTAATACATTTTCCTGCTGGTTCAGGATCGTGAATTTTACCGTCAGTGGTGTGCGGATATCGATCACACTGTTTCCTGGCCTTAGTTCCGGAACCAGTTCCAGCGATAGTATCCGCACATAGTCATTACCGGGAGCTTCTGTAATATCATCCCATCTTGTATGGAATTTGTTCTGCTGCAAGCTGCCGACATACTGCTCTACAATTTCACTGGTATCACCCATCGCCCTGATGGCTCCCTGCTGGAGCCAGATCGCCTTGCGGCACAGATGGTTCACCGCCTGCATATGGTGGCTGACAAATAATATCGTTCGCTGGCTGTCATTCGCCACCTGCTGCATTTTATCGAGACATTTTTTCTGGAACTCGATATCACCCACTGCCAGCACTTCATCCATGATCAGGATATCTGCATTCAGGTGGGCTGCCACCGCGAAAGCCAGCCGCACATACATTCCCGACGAATAACGTTTTACCGGCGTATCTATGAATTTCTCCAGGCCGGAGAAAGCAACGATCTCATCAAACTGCCGCTGCACCTGCGCTTTCTTCATACCCAGCAAATAACCGCTGATATAGATATTCTCCCTGCCGGACAGCTCCGGATGAAACCCGGTCCCCACTTCCAGCAGGCTTCCAACAGTGCCTCTGCCTCTTACATAACCGGTGGTAGGCTGAATGATGCGGGAGATGATCTTGAGCAGTGTTGATTTGCCTGCCCCGTTGGGACCAACAATACCCCAGGTTTCACCCTGACGCACCTGGAAGCTGACATCCTTCAGCGCCAGGAACTGATCAGCACCGGCTTTATCTTCATAAAAGAATGCATTGTTCCCCTGGCCCATGGCGTTGTTCATCCAGCGCATGATATCCTGCCGGAAAGAACCTGTACCCATGGCGCCAAGCCTGTAAGTCTTGGAAATACCTGCCGCTTCTATTACAACCCTGCTCATATCTGTTATGCAATATCTATCAGCCTGATGGCCTGTTTATTAAACCAGATCAATGCTATAAAGAAAGTTATAATGATGAATAATGCACTGTAAAGTAATTGCCACATCGTAAATACGCCCTGCCCCAGCAAGGCATACCTGAATACTTCAAACAACGCGGATAATGGATTCACCTGCGCAAACCAGCGGATGCCGGAAGGCACAAGAGATAAAGGATAGATCACAGGAGTTACAAACATACCCAACCTGATGCCCAGGTGAACAATATTGCTGAGGTCGCGGTACCTGGCCGTCAGTACACAGAAGATAAGACCAAGCGCCATGGCAAAGACTGCAGTCAGCAAAACGGACAGCGGTAATACCAGCAACCAGAAACTCCATGGAAAACTGAAATCCCTGAAAACTGCATAGAATATAAAAACAGCCACCAGCAGCAGGAACTGAATCAGGAATCGCAGCAGCTGGGTGCCAGCAACGGAAATCGGAATGACAAGTCTTGGAAAATATACTTTGGTGTAGAGCGAGCTGTAATGCGTGAAGATAAAAGCAGTACCAGTGAAGAGATCACTGAATAAGCCCCATAACAAAATACCACAGAGATAGAACAATACAGGAGGTGCAGAGCCGGTATCCACACCTATCCACCTGCTGAATACCAGCACATACACAACGAGTGTTAAGATGGGCTGCAACACAACCCAAAGCGGACCCAGCAGGGTCTGCTGATAGTTGACCAGAAAATCACGCCTGATGAACCTGAAAAGCAGGTTACGGTATGCCCACAATTCTTTCACCGACCAGTTACTCCAACTGCTACGGCTGCTGTTCTCCCACTCCCAGTGTTCATTGCTATCTGCTGTGAGCGACATATGAATCCATTAAGAATTAAAGATACTGAACGATTCATTAGCAATGCCTGCCGGAATTCCCAGGCGAACAAATAATCGCCGCAGGTGAGCGTTTTCCGCCACCCGGATCATTTTCCCGCGGCGTAATCAGCCAGGTAATCATAACGTTCCGTCAGCCGTCCCTTCTCCACCATGGTAGCGCGTTTGAGAACGGCAGTCTCGTTGTTCTTTACCAGGTCTTCCAGCACATATTTGATCAGTTGCTCACCGAAGTAGCGGCTGGCATCACGTGGCAGCTCATTGGGCAGATTGCCGACAGCCATGATGTCCACGCTGTTTTCCTGGAAGGGTGCTGTTTTCCCGAATGTTGATCTGCTTACGCCGTAGATGGGATCTTCAATGGTCTGGTCACCGAGGTTGACAGGAACAGATCCGAATGCATCATCGGTAATATCCGCAATGGTATGCATGCGCCAGGCAGGGTGCCGGAGATCCTCCTTTTCAAAGAGCCGGGGCATGGCGGTATCCCAGTAGATGCCGTTCATTAGTATGTCTGATTGAAGGGCATATGGAAGGAATTTACAGTTGTACTCTTCAGGATGGTCGTGGAAATGCACGCGGTTGTAGGCTGCTCCTGATTTTGGCGCGTAGAGATCCGCACCCTTCAACTGCGTATATACGGGATAGGTATATTGTTTCTGCAGGTAATCTTCCGGCTCCACTTCCACGATGCCCATGAGGTTCATAATCTCGAGGATGCCATGCGCTACCCGGCCGCTGCCCGTAACCACTACTTTCACTGGTGGGATGCGCAGGCCGAAATAGGTGTGGATGAGTTCGCGGAAACTGCGCTGTTTGTATACACGCACCAGGTCGTAGGCGCCGGTGCGGTGGCCGAAACTCATCATGCCATTATGAGCACCAACAACGCCGGCAAAAAAGCCGAAGCCCAGGATACGCTGACCGTCTTCATGTTCAAGGCATTCGTAATCCAGGAGGGTGATCCTGTTGGCGATGATGCTTTGGAAGAGATGCTGGTTGTATGATTGCTTTTTTCTGGTGTGGGAAAAGAAAAGATAGGTCTTACCGGGGATCAACTGGCTTACCGGCACTTCCTTGATGCCAAGGAGTATGTCGCAGTCGCTCATATCTTCCTGCACATCCACACCTGCCATCTGGTACTCCCTGTCTGAGAAACAACGGTTGGGAGAAGATTGTGCGATCACACGCACATCACTGGCATTCCTGTGGATCCATTTACATTGTGCAGGGGTCAGCGCAACCCTGTTGTCTGCCGGAACTTTGCCTTCCCTGATGAGCCCAAGTTTGATCATTTTCGTAAATTTGCGGTGTAAATGTACAATTTCGATGGACAAAGCCCATTTTATGAGCAGGTTCTGGCGGATCATCCGTAAGATCTTCATCCGCAAGAAAAGCTGCTGTCAGTAGACAAAGCGCTTATACGCCCATGTATTCCCAGGCGCTCTTGTAGGCATCGTGCTGCTCAGCATACCCGATGAAACCCGCGTAATAATCGTGTTGGCTCAGGGTACCACTGTCTCCTATCACCACCAGTTTCTTCCTGGCTCTCGTCATGGCCACATTCATGCGCCGGATCTCTGAAAGGAAACCGATGCGGTTATCATTGTTGCTGCGCGTCATGCTGATGAGTATCATATCGCGTTCCTGGCCCTGAAAACTGTCGATGGTATTAACGGTGATCCGGCCCAGATATGGCTGCAGTTCGGCGGTATGCTGTAACATATCCTTCAGCTCATCAATCTGCCTTCTGTAGGGCGAAATGATGCCTACCGTTGGAAAAGCTTTCTCCCACTGCCTTTCAGCAGCCAGTTGTTTCAGATAACTGATGGTGAATGATGCTTCTTCCGGATTGGAGATGGCATTGCCGCTTGTCTTTTCTTCAAAACCACAGCCTGCTGTATCGATGAACTGCAGTGGATGTACATCATTACTGAGCGTATGTGATTCAACGGAAGCATGCGCCTTCAATTGATTGTCGTAGAAGGTAGCGGCCGAATATCCCATGATGAGCCTGTTCATACGGTACTGCTCATTCAGCATCACCACGGTTTGGGGATAACGGGCAACCAGTTTCTCCAGCAATGTATTGCTCAGTCCTTTTTTAGCAGCTTCGCTTGATTTTACGGTGGGCGGCAATTGCAGGTGATCACCTGCCAGGATGAGTTTCTTCGCCTTGATCACAGGCACCCAGGTGGCAGGTTCGAGTGCCTGTCCTGCCTCATCTATCACAACTGTATGGAATTTCCGCTCGCGCACCAGGTAATGATTGGCGCCGATGAGGGTGGCGGTGATCACATCGGCCTTTGCCAGGAGATCGTCCACAATATACTGTTCGGTCTTTTCCACCTGCTTCATGATATTGCGCGCTTCATCGAAAAGCGCCTTGCGCTGGTCTCGCTCCGCTTTTCCGAAATTGCGTTTGTATTTATGCGCCATGTCTTTGAACTCGCCGGCCTGCTTCTTGAGTTTTTTGATCTCCTTGTTGGCAGTATGTTCAGCCATCTTATGGTCCATGGTGAGGCTCTGCAACCTGTCAGATACACGGGCAGGATTGCCGATGCGCAGCACGTTGAGACCTGCATCGGAGAGTTTTTCACTGAGCAGGTCTACTGCAGTATTGCTGGGCGCCACCACCAGTACCTGCTGTTTATCCTTTGCCACCAGGGCTTTGATAGCCTGAACAAGGGTGGTAGTTTTTCCGGTGCCGGGAGGACCGTGAACAATAGCCAGGTCTTCCGCAGACAGGATCCTGTTCACCGCTTCCTGCTGGGAAGCATTCAGGGAGGGGAATGACGCGGATGAAGTATAGGTCTCAAAAACGGGGTCCTGCGATCCGGTGAGGATACGTACCAGTTTCCCTTCTTCTCTTTTTTCATTCAATGCAATAGCCTGACGGATGGCATTCTGCATTTCGTCGTAACTGTTGTCGTCGAAGAGAATATCCACGCCCAGCTTGCCATTGCGGCTCCATTCGGGCAGTTCGTCCGTTCTGAGCGTTATCTTGATCTTGTTGTTGCCTACGTAGTTGACTACACCTTCCACCCTGTCGTGCTCCCGGTTGTGATTGGAGAAAAGGGCGGCGCTTGCGCCTGTCCGGAACTGATGCTGGATATCCTGATTGGTGGTTCGCTCAAGCTCTACCGTTATATAATCTCCTTTGGCCGGTTCCGTATCCCGGATGGCCACTGGGTACCAGGTAAGGCCGGCGTCCCGGCGATCGTTCACACTGAGAGATGCATTGAGTTTACGGTAAATAGCTTCATCTTCCTGCCGCTCGGTCCTGAGCAGATCGAGCAACTGCTTGAAATAATCCATCCGGCAAAGGTAAGCCGGCGCACCGGTATTTTATTGCGAAGGTGCATTTCAGGTGCACAATTCGGGGCAGATAATCCCCGTTTTGCGGAATGAGAAGGTTATTTTTAGATATTCAAAACCTAAAAACTGATATCTATGGTTCAAAAACTTACGGCTGAATTTATAGGAACCTTCTGGTTGGTCCTTGGCGGATGTGGCAGTGCACTGTTGGCTGCGGCTTTCCCGGGGGTAGGTATTGGGTTACTGGGCGTTGCACTGGCATTTGGTTTAACAGTGGTGACCATTGCCTATTCTCTCGGGCGGATCTCGGGTGCACACCTGAACCCGGCGGTTTCTATCGGGCTTTGTGTTGGCGGAAGAATGCCGGCCAAAGACCTGGTTCCTTACATAATAGCACAGGTCTTAGGTGGTATTGTTGCCGCCGGCGTGCTCTATGTGATCGTAACAGGCAACGGCAGCAGCATCGGCAGCTTTGCCGCCAACGGGTATGGAGAGCACTCTCCCGGTGGTTATGATCTCAAATCCGCCTTCCTCTGCGAAGCGGTAATGACCTTCATGTTCCTGATCGTGATCATGGGAACCACAGACAGCAGGAACTCCAACGGAGGATTTGCAGGGCTGGCCATCGGCCTCACCCTCACACTGATCCACCTGGTGAGCATTCCCGTGACCAACACATCCGTAAATCCTGCCAGGAGCATCAGCCAGGCGCTCTTTGTGGGCGATTGGGCCATGTCTCAGTTATGGCTCTTCATCCTTGCCCCCATCGTTGGTGCAGCGCTCGCCGGCGTGGTGTACAAAGCCCTTTGGAAATAGAGAAACACATATAACGAAACGAACAAGGCCCCTGTTCAACAGGGGCTTTTGTTTTTGCAACAGGAATGGCGGTTAACCATTTCAGTTAACACATTGAATAAATATTGTCTGTAGCTTTAAAAACACGATCCACCCGATTCATATTGCGCAATCAGATACCGGAGATTTTCTTTGACAAAATTCAATTCAATGAAAAAAAGAAAACCCGGCTCCTTGCCCGGGCAGATTTTCCGGTATGCTGTAATGCTGGTATGTCTGTCACTTACTTATGTTGCCTGCAAAAAAGATGACAAAAAGAACGGGGAATCTCCTGACACCACCCTGAAGATCGCCTCCTTCAATCCCGCTTCCGGCGCAGCAGGAAGCCCTGTCACTATCACCGGACAGGCATTCGCTGCCACTAAATCAGCCAATATTGTAAAGTTCAATGGCGTTCAGGCTGATGTTGTTTCTGTGAGTGAAGCCAGAACAGAGCTGACCGTTACCATTCCGCAGGGAGCAAAAAGCGGAAAGATAACCGTTGAGGTAGATGGAAAAACAGTAAGCTCGGAAACCAGTTTCACCTATGTTGAAACCGCTCCCGTGATTGAAGAAGTCACTCCCATGAAAGGCGATGTGAACAACATCATCACCATCAAAGGCAAAAGATTCGGAACGGATGCGGAAGTACATTTCGGAGGTATCAAGGCCACGGTGCTGGACAGAAAAAGTGAAACGCTGCTGGAAACCGCAGTGCCTGCAGGCGCATTGAATGGAAAGATCAAAGTTACATCAAACAACATTGAAACTTTTACGGCAGCTGTGTTCTGGGTAAGGCCATCCATTACGATGGTATCCCCGCTGAAACAGGTGGAAGGCGGAGAAATTACCATCGATGGTACCAATTTCAGTACTACTGCTGGTGAAAACTTTGTTTATTTCGGCGATGTACGGGCTACAGAGATCACAGAGGCAACAGCTACGAGGCTTAAAGTAAAAGTACCTGAAGGCGCCAAAGACCTGAACATAAAAGTAGCAGTGATGGAGCAGGAAGCCATGAGCGCACAGAGATTTGTATTGCTGCCTACAATCACCTCCTTTTCACCGGCAACGGCAAAACGGGGCGATATTGTAACCATCACCGGCAAGAACATTTCTGCCGCAGCAAAGATCTTTATCGACAACCTCGAAATAACAGTTACCGAACCAGGCAGGACCACCAGCAATGTACAGTTCAAAATTCCAGAAACGGCAGTGGCCGGAAAACTGCTGGTAAAATATGCGGATATAACTACTGAAGCCGGCGATCTGCAGATCACCAATTACTGGAAAAAGATCACCACAACCACTTCTACCAATCTGTACAACAACATAGCATTTGTATACAACAATAAAATCTATGCAGGGCTCGGCTCTAAAGATCAATCTAATGCATATACCCGGGATTTCAAGTCCTTTAATTTCACCACCAAGCAATGGGAACATGCATTCACGGCGCCTTCAAAAGTAGGCACCAGGCTCAATGCATACCTGGCTATTCATGGAGCAAAAGTATTCATTGGCGGGGGCTTGAACATCCAGAATACTGACCCTTATGTCCGCGACATGTGGGAGTTCGATCCTTCAAAAGCAAGCACCCCTGATGATCCTGCTGCCTGGATCAAGACCGGCCCTACTGTTAACCCTTATGCAGCCGGAGCCTTTTCTTATAACGGCAACCTGTATACAGAAGTGAACGGCATTGTTTCAAGATACAATCCTGCCGGCGCAGGAAGTCTTGAAACCGTTGCCACCAGTTCACTATTGAACGACCAGGTTAACGGAAGGGCTTACGTGATCAATAATGAAGTTTATTTCTTTGGAGGTGGTACAAGATCTCAGAATGCCATCCTGCTTGATCTTATCAAATTCAATCCTGCAAACAATCAATTCACTTCCTTGAAAAAATTGCCAGGAAGCATCCTCCCCTATGGCGCTATCACCTTTGTATTGAACAATAAACTTTATGCAGTAACATTGACGAATCCCGGAGCCGGCACACACAACACAATGGAGTATGACCCCGCTACCAATGAATGGACTGACAGAAAGATCACGCTGATTGAATCCCAGCTTACTTCCGGCAGTAAATACAACAGTGCAGTGATAGATGGGAAAGCATATATCTGGACCGTAAACGGAACAATGTATGAACTGGTTCCTTAACCACAAATAAAAAAGCACATTACAAAAAGCCCTTGTAGAAACAGGGGCTTTTGTAATGTAACAAGTCTACATAAGAGAGACACAATATTAAAACCTGTTTTGCTTTGTGGATCCAGAGGATGAGTGAAGGCATTAAAACATCTGCTGAAGGAAACAAAAAGCAATCTGGAGTAACAATCATGTAGGTGGTTTCCGGATATTATTACCTCCCCGTACTCCGGCTTATCTCGGAAAGGCCAACAGCCAACCAGATAATTCCGGGGATTCAGCCTGCTATTTCGGTCATTCATTAAAATTCAGTTGCATCATACCCGCGAAGGTGGTAGATTTATTATAGCCCTCAATTATTGTGCAATGAAAAATTGAAGTGCATGAGAAACACCACCAACGCGGCAAATGAGAAATATACTGCAACAAAGGCCCCTGGCCCGCTTTCGGGATCCGGCCTTTTTATAACACAACCCAGGAAAAGGATCTGGGTACGAAAGAAACATGAGAACATTCCACTTCTGCTGGATGAAGTAGTTTACATGCAGGCAGAGAACAAGATCATACAGGCGGTTGACCGGAGCGGTTACAGGTATATGTTAGACAAACCGCTGTCAGCCATGGAGGAAGAACTCAGTCCACTCTCCTTCTTCCGCGCCAATCGCCAGTATATCATCAATATCAATTACATCAAAAGGTTCCGCACTATCGAGAAAGTGAAAATACTGGTAACGCTGGATCTGCTAATTGGTGAGCATACCGTGGTGATCAGCCAGGAATCAGCGGCGGCCTTCCGCAAATGGATCCAATACGCGCATTAATCTTCTTCTCATTTTTTAGATACCTGAAAAAAACAAAGCCTGCTCTTTTGAAGCAGGCTTTTGCAATATACATGAAAACCCCATTTTAGTTTTTATCCCACCACAGTTTGGTACTTACTTCATCACCACCAATAGCGGCTGAAGCCTGCTCCCAGTTCTTCGTATTCACGTTCTGTTCATTAACCGGGTAGGGGTAACGTACAGGGATATCCGATTGCGCATCAGGTCCGGGAACGAGTACAGGAAAATCGAACTTCCTCCATTCTATCCAGCTATCCCAGCCACGGTTATACAGTGCGATCCATTTCTGCAGACCGATCTTCTCCCGCCAGGTACCACCCGCTGTTTCATAATCCACCTCAGCTTTTGCCAGGTAGGTATTGGCTTCAGCTACCGTTCCCTTCCAGAAAAGAATGGAGGCCGTGATGGCCTTGTTATAATGTTCTTCCGCAGTCCCTCCTACATTAAACCCTCTTTCCACGGCTTCCGCCAGCAGGAATTCCACCTCGGAATAATCCAGCAGATCACCGGGAAAGTCAGCGGCAGTAATAGTGGTTTGTACGTGCGACTTAGATCCGAAAGAAGTACCGATGCCGGGATCTCCACCTGAATACCCGCCATTGGGATCGAGCGTGAAGAAGTCGTTCCTTCGGGGATCATCCAGATCGTTCATAGCTGCAACCAGGGTCTGACATGGCACAAAATCATCACGCTGGCTCTGCACCAGGTCAACCCAGATAGGATTGGTATTGGGGGGAGATGTGATATAAGGGAACATGGCATTGTCATTATTGGAAGTGAAAACGCCGGAAGCAACAGCCTGCTCTGCAGCCAGCTGAGCTTTGTCTTCATCATCATCTGCAATAGTGAGGGCCATTTTCAGTTTGATGGAGTTGGCGAACTTCTTCCATCGGGCAATATTGCCATCGTAGATCACATCGGCAGTGGTGAATGATCCTGCAGCAGGGTTAAGTGCTGCTATGCTGGCATCCAGTCGGGTGAGCAGGTGATTGTAAATGGTCTTCCCATCATCGAACCTGGGAAATGTGATCTCGATATTCAGCGCATCAGTATATGGTACATTACCATAAGTGCTCACGATGTAATAATAAGTGTACACCTGCAGGATATCTATGAAAGCAAGTTTATTCTTCTTCACATCTGCGTTCTTTTCATCTCTCTCCACGAGCCTGATACTGGCCTGAAGATCCGCCAGCACATTCCGGTACATGGCATCCCAGCTGTTATCACTGATGGATCGCGTTCCGAGATCGAAATTACTTTCATCAACATACTGGGTCTGCTGATAATGCTGGATGATCAGCCTGAATATATTCTGGTTGGTGCTGGCCGATACCAGGTTATTGCTCAGTCTTCTTTCCGCATTGGTGAACAGTGCTTCCGCACTGGCATCCGGAGGGTTTTTAGGATCTATATTGAGATCAGTAAGGTTTTTGGTACAGCTTGCAAGTGCTGCCATAACCGCTATTGAAAGAATGATCTTTTTCATACACGATATCTTTAGAATCTCAGTTTTAAATTGAAGGTGACGGTTTTTACAGCAGGATAGGAACCGGACTGGTAGCCCTGCAGGTTGCCTGCACCCATGGTATCTTCCGGATCTGCATGTGGCAGGTTCTTGTCGATGATCCAGAGGTTGCGTCCGGCAATGCCCAACTCCACTCCTTTGAATACAGGCATCCTGTTCACCAGTTCCTGAGGAAGCGTATAAGAAAGCATCACTTCACGCAATTTCACATAGCTGCCGTCATAAACAAAGCCTGCAGCAGGATTGCGGTAATCACCATAAGTTCCGTATCCGTTGAGCACTCTTCTCTCATTCACTTTACCATCCGGAGTTACACCCGGCAGAACGATACCTCCGCCATCAGCCAGAGGAGCGCGGGAAGGTTTTCCCTGATCATTGAGACCGGCCGTTTCAGCATAAATGCCCGTGCTCAGACCATAGTACATATCCAATGAGAAGATATCTCCGCCTTTGCGGATATCTACCAGGAAGCTGGCAGAGAAATTCTTGTAGCGGAAAGCATTGTTGATGCCTCCGAGCCAGTCCGGGTTGATATTTCCGATCTTGGCATTGGAATGGCTCGTACGCTGGTACCTGCCGGAAGTGGCGCTAACGGTACGCTGTCCGTTGGTATAAATGAAATCGTTACCACGGATGGTGCCGAAAGCATCGCCCAGTGAAGCGTTCAGCGTTACACCGCCCTGATAATCGCCCAACTTGAGGTTATCCGCACCTTCGTGCAGTTCCAGTACTTTGTTGCGGTTGGCTGCATAGTTGAAAGTGAGTGTCCAGGAAAAATCCCTGGTCTTCACGGGGGTTGCCGACAACATGAGCTCAATGCCCTTGTTCTCTACAGTACCTGCATTGAGGTATTTGTAGCTGTAACCTGTAGTGGTACTGAGCTCAACAGGAAGTATCTGGTCCTGTGTACGAGTTCTGTAATAACTAACATCAAGGCTCAGCCTGTTTTTCAGAAAAGCCAGTTCCAGCCCCCCTTCCAGACTCACTGTCTTTTCCGGAAGCAGGTTGGGGTTGTTCTTGGTATAGTTGTAATTGGGTCCGGTAGCAGCAGCTTGTGGCCGTGAACCGAATGGAGTAACAACTCCATAAGCATCATGCACGGCATACACAGGCGCATCGTTGCCTACCTGTGCATAGTTGGTGCGCAGCTTACCATAGCTCAGCCAGGAAGCCTGTGGCAGTAATTTGGAGAATACCCATCCGAGTGAAACAGAAGGATAGTAATAAGCATTATTACCTTCAGGCAGGGTAGACGACTGATCACGGCGGATGGTGGCATCCAGTGTAACCATGTCCTTCCAGGTCATTGTGGCCCCTGCAAATACACCGTCCACTTCTTTCTTTCCATCAAACTCCTCAGGTGCATCCGGCGTAGCCAGTGAGTTACTGACTGCATAGATATTCGGTACTATCAAACCGCCGTTTGTACGGGCCCTGATATAGGTGATATGCTGGCGGCGGATATTGGCGCCAAGCAATGCTTTCAGGTTCAGCTCTTCGTTCAGATCCTTATTCACATTCAACATCAGGTCAAGGTTGGTTTCGCGGAAAGAGCGATTGAAGCGGCTGTAAGATGGAATATTGTTGCTTCCGATGGCCCTTCTTTCTTCGATCAGTTCATCATATCCGTCAAGCGCCACACGGCCCATGAGGCTCAGCCAGTCATTGATCTGGTAGTTCAGGCTCACATTCCCGAAATAACGGTTACGAACATCTGTTTCAAAATTCTGGTAGCGCACCCAGTAAGGGTTATCCCAGAAGTTGGGCACCTGGGCGTAGAGATCTTCCCCCTTGATATTCCAGCTGCTGTTTTTATGATTTCTGAAATAGGCATCCTTCTGCTCCAGGATGTCTACACCCACATTCCACCACTGGCGGAAACTGGTCATGAGGTTACGGGAGCCGCTGCCATCATATCCCGTTCCATATCTTCCTTTGCCACTCACATTGGAGAAACTGAGATTGGCATTGGCAGTTACTTTGTCCGAGATATTGTAAGAGCCGCTTACATTCAGCAGGTTCTTGGAGATACGGCTATTCGGCAGGATACCCCAGTCGTCTGTACGGGTATAGCCCATTTTAAAATGTCCTTTGTCCGTGGCACCATCCAGGAAAACAGACTGGTTGGAAGAAACGGCCGTCTGCATCATTTTTGACGGATCATTGGCGCCAGCCACCCAGGGGCGCTTCTTATTAAAATTGGGAGAAGCGGGATCGAAAGCATCCCATTGGTATACCATCAGGCTGGGATCAAACTTAGCTCCGTAGGAAGCATCCTCAGAGAGGGGAGCCACCAGATCAGGAGTACCGTCTCCATCTATATCGCGATACCAGAAAAGCCCTGTAGGGTCTTCATAGATCACTGCGGGGTTATATCCCTGACCATACTCCTTCTGATATTTCGGGAAGGTTTTGGGATCATACTTTCCAACCGTGACACTGCTGTTCAGGGTGATGCCAAGTCCTCTCGTTCCTTTTTTAGTAGTGATCAGGATCACACCATTGGCGCCCTGGGATCCGTAAAGGGCACTGGCAGCAGCGCCTTTCAGCACGGTAAGACTGGCCACATCATCCGGGTTGATATCGGCAGCGGCATTACCGTAATCGTATCCGCCACCGGCATTGTTCCTGTCGGCAGTCTGGTTGGGCGTAGTACCGCCCGAGTTATTGTAAGGAATACCATCCACTACAAACAACACCTGGTTATTTCCGGCAATGGACTTGATACCGCGCATCACCACGTTTGAGGAAGCGCCGATGGTATTGCCCTGTTTGATATCCAGACCAGCCACTTTACCGCTGAGGTTCTGGATAAAATTGGAAGTACGGGTCTTGCTCACTTCATCACCCACTATCTGCTGGGCAGCATACGCCACCTGGTTGCGCGACTTGCGCACTCCAAGCGCCGTTACCACCACTTCAGACAATTGTGCATCACCAAACGAAAGCTTTACTGCAACGGTAGCGCCCGTTGGTGTAATGGTTTGCGGCTGATGGCCGGTAGCAGTTACAGTGATCTTTCCACTGGTTTTAATGGAAATGGAGAAATTGCCGGACGCATCGGCCTGCACGGTATTTTTGGTACCTGTTTCCGTGACAGTAGCAAAGGGCACAGGCTCTCCCTTTTCATTGCTCACAGTACCCCTCACAGCCTGTTGAGCCCAGGCGAGGGTACCGGTAAGCAGTACAATCATTAACAATAAAGATTTTCTCATACATCGTAGAGTTTTAAAAATTATGAGCCATTAAGACCGGCAAAACTTCAAAAACTCTGCATCAACATGACCTGTTTCTGACTGAAAACGAAAACAGGATCGTGAAGAAGAAAAAAAATGGAATGAAAAAAACAATATCACTTAATACTTCACCAATAGAGCGCAATCGGACAATGACTATTTTCAGTCTCTTCCCATATTGAACAAAGTATCTTTACCTGTATGAAAAAAGCAGTCCTGGTTTCCCTGTTATCAGCAACAATTTTACATTCCCCTCTTTCCGCACAAACCATGGATGAGATGTGGGACAACCGTTCCAGCGGAAAAGAGCATGCAAACATCAACTGGTTCAAGGATGCCAAATTCGGCATGTTCATCCACTGGGGATTATATTCAAAACTGGGAGGTGAATGGAAAGGAAAGAAGTATTTTGGCAGCGGAGAATGGATCATGAACCAGGCCAGGATCCCTGTAAAAGAATATGAACAGGTGGCTGCAAATTTCAATCCCATTGATTTCAATGCAGACGAATGGGCACAACTGGCAGCAGACGCAGGGATGAAGTATATGGTGATCACCGCCAAACACCATGAAGGTTTTTCCATGTACGATTCAAAGGTCACAAGCTTTGATATGACCGACGCCACGCCGTACAAAAAGGATCCCATGAAACCCTTGTCGGAAGCGGCCCGCAGGCGCGGCATACAATTCGGATTTTATTACTCCCAGTTTCAGGACTGGTATGAGCCCAACGGCGGTAAGAACGGATGGGACTTCGATGAATCGAAAAAGAACTACCAGCTTTATTATGAGCAGAAAGCCATTCCGCAAATAAAAGAGCTGCTTACTCAATACGGGCCATTGGGTATCCTCTGGTTTGATACGCCGGGGGGCATGACGAAGGAGCAGACACAAAACTTTATCGATTCATTGCGATTGCTGCAGCCAGGCTGCCTGTTCAGCAGCCGCGTTGGACACGGGCTGGGCGATTACAAAGATCTCGGTGATTCAGAGATCCCTTCCGGTCCTGTACCCGGCGCCTGGGAATCTTTGTATACACACAATGATTCCTGGGGTTATATTCAGCATGACCTCAACTTCAAAACACCGGAGCAGATCATTCAGTTGCTGGCACAGGTAGCATCACGCGGCGGCAATCTGCTGTTGAATGTGGGACCAGACGGGAATGGGCGCATCCCGGAATACAGCATCAAATATTTAAAAGAGGTTGGCAAATGGTTGCACATAAACGGTGAAGCAATTTATGGCACCACCTATGGCAAAATACCTGACCAGCCCTGGGGAGTGAGCACTTCCGCTCCCGGAAAACAATTCCTGCATGTATTGAAAATGCCTGACGACCGGAAATTACTGGTGCCTGTCAACAGTAAAATAGCCATCAATAAAATATACCTGGTCAAAAACAAGCAGGCAGTGGCTTTCACAAGAAAGGGAAATGACCTGATCATTCAACTGCCCGCACTTCCCCACTCTGCCAATGAAGTGGTAGTGATGGAATACAAAGGGATCACCCCTGATTATACCCTGAGCATGCCCGTTACTATTTCTTCCCGGTTCAAAGAAAACCTGGCAGAAGTTGTTCGTGCTGGCCTGCAAGGTAACGCGCAACTCAAAAGTCTTACGTACAGTCATTATTATGGCGACTGGAAGCATACCACCTGTATCACTGATCTGAAAGACAGTACGGATGGCATCAGCTTCAACCTTCGTTTTACCGATGCAGCTGATTACAGGATCATTCTTGAATATGCCTGCGACCCTGCTTCTGCAAAACAGGAAGGGGTACTGCTTTTCAATGAACAGCCACTGTATTTCAGGACGCTGAAAACAGGCAGTTTTGAAAAGAATGCGCCACTGCTGTTTATCAGACAGGTGGCAGGTATTGTGAGTGCGAAGGCAGGAGAAGCCAGGATCAGTATCCACCCTGTCAATAACGGGAAAGAGTTATTTAAACTAAAATCTCTCATTGTAGAGCCGGTGAAATAAATGCACAACACGTTTCTGGTAACTTGCGATAGGCCAAAGGCGTAATCCCCTCCTTCTTCCTGAAAACTTTTGTAAAATAAGAGAAATCATCATAGCCAAGCCAGATGGAAATGTCCTGTACGCTCATGGTTGTTTGCCGCAACAGGCTTTTAGCTTCCAGTAAAATATAATCAAGAATGATGGTCTTGGCAGATCTCCCTGTTACCGTCTGCAGGATCTCGCTGAGGTATTTCGGAGGAAGATGTAATTCTTTTGCATAAAAGGCAACCGACTTCTGCTGGAGGTAACATTCCGCCAAACGCTTCTGAAAATGATTCGCCACTTTCTGATGAACAGCAAAGGAAGTATTGGCCTGAAGGCCAGGTGAACTATGGCATTCAGCCACCACCAGCAGCATGGAATAGATCACTTCAACAGCCTTGCTTCTATTATTGCGGAACTGCTTAAGTACGATGAAAAGGTCCTTCAGTTGTTGCCGGTTCAGGTCATTGATCCTGATCATATGATTCCCTCCGGGCTGAAAGGAAGGCAATGAACGAAGCCAGTTGTTTTTGGTCTCATCCAGGAAAATATCCTCCGCAAAATAAACGGTATCGAACTGTCCGCCGCTCCCACCCAGCCACTGGCAAACGATACCAGGCCCAACAGTAGAAAGGCTACCAGACTGCGTTTCAAAGATGGTACTGCCGATCTGCACTTCCGCATGGTGTGCGGAATAATTCAAACCAATACCATACATGAATGTGCGGAACGGAAAGCCAACTGTAACACCCCTGTACTCATCTTCACTGGCGATAAAAAAAGACCCTGCGAATTTCTGTTGCTCTGTTTGTAAATAATCAAATACGTTCCTGCTTTTCAGTGCTGCTTGCTCCAACATTGATCAAGAATAAGTGTTTAGACATTAAAAAGTATTCTAATAAAGATAGCGGGATTTGCAGGTTAAAAAAAAGCAGCGCAGGGCAATTGACATTTATCAGAAAAGTGATCCTCATTTCAATTTATACACAGCAGTGATGGTATGATTTCCTTTAGCTGATTTGAAACTGTATTGCACGGTCATTTTACCGGCATTCACTTCCTTTATAACCACCGTCTGGGGTTTGGAGGTTTCATAATGTTTAGAAGTCAGTTGTCTGGTGGCAGCATCATACGTCCAGGTACCGGATTCAGTAACCAGCTCTTCTTCTTCATCACAACGATTCTTTCCATCATGTTTCATGATCTTACCACCGGATTTGAACATCTCTGCATCATCGCGTTCACAATCCTCCAGCATCACACGGATATCGGTATCTGCTTTGCCATCCATATCAACATCGATAGCAGGGATGATAGTAGAAGATTCCATTACCCAGTATTTATCTGTAAATGGTAATTTCTCTTTTGTGTCGAACGAATAGGTCATTACTGCAAAAATGGTGGAGCCGGTCAATACGGCCAGGTCCGTCCATGTAAAACTTGATTTCATATGCCGGTTTTGTTCAAAGATGGCGCCCGGGAAGAGTAAGATTTTCCTAAATCGCACAGAACTGCCGGAATATATTGCTGAACTGCAATTATCCAACAACAAACTTAGATTTTCTGCTTCGGTAATACGGTAAGTACAAAGGGAGAGTTCGCTTACAAAGGGGGATCACCCACCGTTCAGGCAGTCAATAAAGTCATTAATGACTTGCATTCTTCAACCTGTAACAAATCCGGGAATATCCGTAACCTTTCTGCGTTTATAATGTGCAAGAAGTTTCAAACATGGATTAGGGTTCCCGTTTGTTTTACCAGGTTTCAATTGAAGAATTGAAGTCTATCATCTGCCAGGAGAGTGCATTAGCCATGCGCTCTCCTTTTTTTTCGGAAATTTCTCTAAAAAAAAGAAGGCGCCCTGTTAAAGGCACCTCCATCGTTTCAACAACACCCGACACTTATTTTACATAGCTGAGTTTTGAAACCAGCAATATCCTTCCCAAATGATCTGTCACACGCACAAATACCTGCTGATCTGCAACGGGCGGCATGGAGAACTGGCCTATCTGCACTCCTGCGCTGATGCTGTGTGGCCATGATCTCAATAAAGCGCCCTTTGCGTCATACAATTCAACATTCAGACTGGCGGACCTCGCGAAAACTGATTTCACAGAAAGAATGGAACTGACCGGATTGGGAAACACTGTTACAACAGGCATATCCGTTCCGGCAATACCAACCCTTTCGATATTGGAATAAACGGTTCCTCCATTTTGGCTGATCCGGACTCTGTAATAAGTTGTATTCCCTGGCAAAACTGCATCCTTATAATAATACATACCAACGGTTTTACCGAATGAACCCAATGCGGCCTTATATATACCATTGTAATTGATACCATCCAGGCTTCTTTCTATGCTCACTTCTGCAGACACATCACTGATATTGGTACTCCACCTGATCAATGCACCTTTGTTCTCAGGCCTCGCGATAGCTCTTACAACATTGCCTGCGAGAACATATTCAGGAACCAACCGCATGATTGCTCCCTGGTACTCTTTTCTGTAGGTCTTAAAAAAACCACCAGCCAGGATCCGTTCTTCACCTGAAGGCTGTTTCTGTATTTTAAGATCCATTACAACATCATTGAAACCAAGTCCGAATGTTGTAGATGGGTCCACAGAACCATTAACATCTATTTTCACGATATTTCCACAGGGCAGCCCATTAAAGGAAGTAAAGTTTCCTGCAGCAATAACAGATCCTGTAGCCATTACAAGTATGCTCCTTACTTCAAGCCCGGGAAGATCGCTGCTGGAACCGGGTCCCTGAAAACCTGCACCTGAATTGAAGCCCATATCCAGTGTTCCGTCAAGGTTAAAGCGTGCGAGGCCACGGCGTGTAATATTGTTCACTTTATCAAAATATCCTCCTGCCAGTAATTTATTATCAGCACTAAGGAAAAGAGAAGTGACTGAGTTATGCGGGCGGTTATAGGTGGAAGGCCCGATCCTGTATCTGGTGTCCAGGGAACCGTCAGGATTTAATTTTGCCAGCCGGCAGATCTCCACTCCGTCAACTTTGAAAAACTCTCCGCCGATATACAGGTTATCATTTATTTTATCATAAACCATATCGTAGACAACACCATATTCAACTACTTTAGGTTGATAAAACCTGTCGAGGCTGCCATCCATATTCAACCGTATCACACTGCCTGTGTTCCGTCCTTCATATTGCTGAAAGTCGCCGCCAACGAATATCTTACCCGGCTCAGTGCCTTTGGGTTCCTTCACTTCAATGCACCATGCCCGCAATGTGGCAAGGGAATTACTGATCCCTGAACCTGTATTGAAAGATTCATCGAGTGTTCCATCTGTATTGAGTCTTGCCACCCCTCCCCGGCGCACGCCATTCACTTTTGTAAATGAGCCTGCGATCAGGATCTTCTGATCAAAGCCCTGAATCTCCACATCATCGATCCTTCCGTCAACTGTTATAGGGGTAAAAGAGTCATCCCATGTACCATCAGGCTTCAGGCGACCACCATACCTGATGGGAATGCCATCTCCATGAGGCCATAGTCCGTTATAAAAAGTATTGTCGCCAAAAAATAAGATGCTGCCATCGGCTTGCACAGCAATACAGCGTGTACTTGTATTGGCAGTGGTATCATTCTTATTAAAGGTACTATCCCTGCGAAGATCCTGGCAGGCAGCACCCAGCCCTGGCGATAAAGCCAGCAACAACAAATAAAATGCCTTCATATGTATGGATTTATTTACTGGCAATTACTTTACAGCATTCGCCGGTCAGCTGCCAAAGTACAACGCCGGGGATACCACTTCAAGCACAATCGGCCGAATGGAATGCAGGAGCCACCAACCAGTTTTTTTACTGTACGACCAACATTTTTCAGGATGCGGTCATTGTTCAGATATTTTATGGAATAACCACAGTAAATAACGGCCGTTTGCCGGCGTAAAATCAGCATGTAGCTCAATTATGCCTTCCATACAGCAATTGAGTTGCCTGGTAAACATCACGGCAATGCATATTCAACAGGCAGCGTTACTTTAATTGGGTTTCTTATTTGTAATACTATAATTGTTGATCTGTATGCCATACCCTATTCAAGACATTCAATATGTAGAAGTCAACAAAAATGCCCAAAGGCCACCACTTAAACATACAGGCATCGCCTGTTACCGGAGTGGAGAAATGAAAAGAAGGTCAACTCTTCAGCTTAGCGATATTGCATCATATACTGATGAGCAGCAGAAGCAGGCTATCTCTTATTACAGAAAGATCCTTAAAGAAAACCCGGACCAATATTTTGCAGCATTTAACCTTGGACTGTTTTATCTGCAGAGAAAAGAGTTCATTCCCGCTTATGCATGTTTTGGGATTGCCAGAAAAGCGAACAGCGCCGATGTATATTCAATTTATCACCTCGGCGAAATAGCTTTTGAGCTCCAGGATTACAAAACCTCCCTATCCTATTTTCAGTCAGTTCAGATCCATGACCACCTTTATCAGTTAAGTGATAAAAACATGACCGACCTGAGAATTTATATCGGCAGAATAAACGTAAGGATTAATAAACCGGAAGAAGCTGCTGAAATTTTTACAGACATTGCAAACAATGAATCCTACGGACGTTTAGTGGCTGTACATCAGCTGGCGCATATATACCTGAATATCCTGAATAATTTTCACCTCGCAGAACCATGGATAGACCACGCATTAATGCTGACACCCCTTTCAACGATATTTGTAAGAAGTAAAATACTGGTATTGAAAGCAACAGGAAAGCTACAAGAGGCCATGCCTTATCTGAAAGACATGACCCGGATTGACCCGGCCGGTTTTGAGACCTATTATGACCTCGCCTGCCTGTACGCAGAAAGAAATAATGAGGCAGCCACCAGAGAATTCCTGGAGAAGGCTGTACGATTGAGCCCGCAAGCCAGGACTTATGCAAGATCAGATATTGATTTTGCGCATTACTTTAACCAGTGCTGGTTTCAGAACCTGATGAAATAAGGGAAGAACGGACTTACTTTCCGTCTTACATTTTTGCATAATGCAACCCAACCACTCCGCTTTTTAACGGTGTTGCTTTCAGCAACCTGAGATTGGTTTTATTTACGATATTCTGGTATACGGGTATGCCATTACCTAATAGTACCGGGTTAAGCGTCAGCTGGTATTCATCAATCAGATCAAGCTCCATGAAAGAATGCGCCAGTCCGGGGCTACCGAATATCACGAGATCTTTCCCGGGTTGTTGTTTCAGCTTATTTATTTCTTCGGCTATATTATCGTTGATAACGGTGGTATTATTCCAGTCGGCTTTTTTCATGGTCCTGGAAAACACAATTTTGGGTGCCTGATCTACCCACTGCGCATGTTTTTTACTGCGCTCGCTTTCATTAGGATCCTGCAGCACTCCGGGCCAGTAGCCAGCCATCAGTTCATAGGTCAGTCGCCCATAAACGGGAGAGCCGACTGTAGCTACTATTCCATCGGCAAATTGCTGCAAATCGCTGTCATAAGAGATCCAGCCTAATCCGCGGTTTTCGTCTGCTGCAAAACCATCGAGGGAAACGTGCATGAATAAAACAAGTTTTCTCATAATAAGATATTTAAATAAGAGGATGTGTATGGTATTGCAACCCGTCTGCGTTTTCAATCATAGTTCAAAAGCAGGGATAATATACCTGACCATGAGATCAAATGCCTTCTTGGCTTTCCATGAACTGTAATTTCCCTGCATAAATGCAACAACGATGCCCAGTCGTTCAACGATCATGATATATTGCCCGCCGTTTCCAGAAGCAAAGATCACATCCTCGTGGAAATTTTTTGTTCTGAATTCTTCTTTGTACCAGTAATAGCCGTAAAAAGAGGGCTGAGGAATTGCAACGGCAGACCTGCTGAATTTCATGAACGAGAAATCCTGGATAGGAACGGGAGTACTGGTTGACTTTGCGATCCAGTCTGCAGATACTATTCTCTTTCCCTTCCACATTCCTTTCTGCAGGATCAGCTCTCCGATCCTGAGCATATCGGAAGGCTGGATATAAAAAGAACCGGCAGTCATTCCATGGCCGGCAGGATCAACTGTCCACCTGTAATGTGTGATTCCCAGTGGCTCGAAGAGATATTTTTTTGCGAAGTCCATCACAGACATTCCTGCGGTACGGCTTATGATCCCGCTCATGATCATGGGAGCACTCGAATTGTATGCCCACACGGAGCCTGGCCGGTCCTTCATGGGAAGATTCAGGGAAAATCTCACCCAGTCTTTTGATGCCATCATATCAGTTTCGCAGTCTTTACCATCATTGAACTCTTCACAATCGAACCCAGCTTTCATTCGCAGAAGATGGTCGATGGTCATCTCTTTTTTCCAGGCATGATTTCCTGAAAAATTCCTGTATTCAGGAAAGAAGGAATACACGCGTTGATTTACATCTTTTATAAATCCTTTATCGATCGCTATGCCTGCCAGTATGCTGGTAATGGACTTGAACGCCGAGCGGGAATCATGAATTGAATCCTTGCTCCATCCATTGAAATACTTTGCGTAGGCCAGCTTTCCGTTTTTGGAGATCAGGATACTATGAATATCAGAATAGGCGGTACTGGTAGCTGCTCCTGTCAGGCTATCCAGTAATACACGTTGCTGAGTGTTGAGGGATTGGCTGTTTACCTGCAGGGCAGCAGGCAGAAAGAATAAAACAAGGATAAGTTTTTTCATTATCAAAAAATACAAAAATATTGCAGAATGGCAATAAATTCACCCGAACTTATCCATTATTTATCATTAGTAAATTCTACATTCAGCTTTTATTTCGTTTCCGCAATCAAAGCTATATGAATACTTTTAA
>NZ_JBQCGW010000010.1:0-17180 GCF_051955275.1 Pseudobacter sp.
TCCTCCAAAGCCAAATTAAAGTCATGATTTGGCTTTTCAATGTACAAACAAAGCCTGAAACAAAAACTAATGGAAATCCGGTAAATTATCTGATTTTTGCCGTGACCGGAATTTCCGGCCCATGCTAAATAACTGTACTTGGAAGAATCTATCAGTCTGAATAAATTCATCAGTGACACGGGCTATTGCTCACGTCGCGAAGCAGATAACCTGATCAAAGCAGGCCGTGTATTGCTTAACAATAACCTGGCTGAACTGGGGAACCGCTATTCACCCGGTGATGTGGTGGAAGTGGATGGCAGCCTGATCACTCCTGATAACAAAGAAAAACGCGTCTACCTGGCACTGAACAAACCAGTGGGCATCACCAGTACCACTGAGCTGCAGGTAAAAGGGAATATCATCAGCTTCGTGAATTATCCCAAGCGCATCTTCCCTATCGGCAGGCTTGATAAGGATTCCGAAGGGCTGATCTTCCTCACCAATGATGGAGATATCATCAACAAGATCCTGCGTGCCGGCAACAGTCATGAAAAAGAATATATCGTTCGTGTAAATAAAACGGTTGATCCGCATTTTGCACAGAAAATGTCCGGAGGTTTACCCATCATGGGTACCAGAACCCTCCCCTGCAAAGTGCAACTGATCAATCGACATACTTTCAGGATCATCCTTACGCAGGGGCTCAACCGCCAGATCAGGCGGATGTGCGAATTCCTGGGATATTCAGTGGAAAGCCTGCAGCGTGTCCGGATCATGGATATCAAACTGGGCAACCTGGCACTGGGAAAGTGGAGACACCTGAGCGATGTGGAAGTGGAAATCCTCAAACAGGCAGTAGCGGATTCAAGTGGAGCAGCAAAGGCGGTCAGGCCGGAAAAAAAGAATACCGGATATATTCCTGGTGGAAAGAAAGGGATGTCACCGGAAAAGGCAGCTGACCCGAAAAAGAAAACACAAAATGAGGAGGCTGAAGACGAGGATTTTGATTATGAAAGTTTCCTGAAGGAGAACCCTCAAAAAGGGAAATCCAATAAAGGTAAATCCGCTGCCTGGTGGAATTCGCGGCAGGGAAAAGCCGGGAAGGATAATCCGGCTAACAAAGACAACAAACAGGGCCCACGAAGCGGAAAGGCTAAATTTGACGATAAAAGATCAGGTTCTTCAAAGGACGGGTCTGCTAAAAATAAAATGCCTGGGGGTACAAAGAAGCAGGGCGACTTCAATCCGAAAAAATCCGGACCTTCAAGAGATAATACCGGAGCTCAGGGCAAAAAAACAGGAGCAGGCAAATCTGGTTACACTTTTAAAAATTCCAGGCCTGGAGCTGGTAAGGATCAGTCTCGTTCTTCCGGTAAAAAATCCGGTAACAGACAACAGGGGAATTCTTCAAAGAATAAAGGAAGATCTGGGAGGTAGAATAATTTAACAACATGGCTGCATGCGTTCTCTTCAAGAAATACCGGGACTATTGAAAGTATTTCCTGATCCTAAGCTGAGGAATCGTCTTTATAAACGAATAAACACCCCTTCATTGGTAATTGATCACTTTGTATTTAGTATGTACCGAAAGCGGTGAATGACTCACCTGCTCCACTTCAAGTTTAAATCTGTCCTTTTCCATCAGGTCGAATAACCGCAATCCGCTACCAAGTACTACCGGAGCCGTATGTACGAAAAATTCATCCACCAGGCCTCCATGCAGGAACTGACGGATAGTTTCTGCGCCACCATGAATTCTTACATCCCGCTTTCCCGCTGCTTCTTTCGCCTGCCTGAGCAATTCTTTGATGGGCTCGCTGGTGAAATAGAAAGTAGTACCGCCTCGCTGTACCCAGGGGGCCCGCTTTTCATGGGTCAATACAAAAACAGGTGTTTTGAAAAGGTCCATCGGCCAGTTGGCTTCGCCTTCTTCAAATACACGTTTGCCCATAATATACGCTCCGGTGCGGGCAAATGTCTGCGAAATGAGTTGGCCCTCTGGCCCATCCTCTCCTTTGTCGATCCCGAAAGTTTTCCAGAATTCCTTTTGCCGATACATCCAGTTATGTATCCTCGTTCCATCGTTGCCCAGTGGGTTTTGTGGCCCACGGTCCTCGCCTGCGATATAACCATCGAGGGAGATGCCTATATCGAAAAATGTCTTGTTCATGTGCTTCCCGCTGATTTGATAATCACAAAGGAAGAAATTGATTTACTCTGTCAATAGAACAAACCCGACATTTTTCCACTGGTATGCATGAAGCTTCAGGATACCCGCTCTGCTTTGGCAGGTACTTTGCCTTCCATGAATTCCTTGCGCTGTGTCTTGTCGCCCAGTTCCATCACAAACTGTTCCCAGCCCCCTTTTTCATTCAATACAGCGCAGCTCCATTTGCCGGTAACATCATCTGCAAACTGCCAGAGGATATGGTAACCTTCTTCATTGGAAAAACCTTCATCATCCGCCTGAAGAATGCCTCCTGCCTTATTCCAGATGGTTGACTTGATATTGGTCACGATCTCATAATTGCCCCCTTCGAAAGCTGCATCCAGCATCTGGATGGCATAGATGACCTTTACCTTATCAAAATAGGCTGTCAGCCATTTTGCGGCAGTTGCAGGTTTGTCTTCCCCAATTGACTCGCGGAATTCATCCAGCTCTTCCAGCCCCAGTTCACCGGCAACTACAGGATTTCTTTCCAGCTGCGCCAGGTGATCACCTTCCTCATTCAGGATATCTATCACCGTCCAGTTACCCGGATCTTCTCCTTCATCGAAAGCGAATTTTGCGGAGAGGTTTTCCGCCACTAATCCTTCCATCAATTCATCCATATGAATGTCCGGGTCCTGTGTGCCTAATACTCTGATGAAATATTCCATTACTTGTAGTTATTGTTGTTTCCAGGTTTGTGATTCCCTGAGAGAGAAAATGAATTTGTAAACATGCTGCAGCGCCTCTGGCCCCATCGGACCATAATCCGATATCCATTTACTTTTTCCGTCTTTGAACTGAACGGAAAATCTGTAGGTAGGCATATCCGTTACCTGCTGCGTGTATTCATCGGGCAGGCTGAGCAGCTTTGCTTTATCGATCAGTACAAACAAACTGTCCATCTGCTCTTTCCTGATCACTGCAGTAAATTTTCCTGTCACCGGATTGAATCTTTTTGCCTCATATTCCGCATGCCCGTTTGCTTCGATTTTCATATCAAAAACCGGGCAGGTGCCAAAGCATGGAGTGGTAGATAATGACACTTTTTGAATATTATCAGCGGTCTTCATCTTTCCGGTAGCACAGCCTGCAAGCAGCGCTACAGCGGATAGCAGGTGTATCGTTTTCATGGTAATCAGTTTGAGAATGATCATCGAAATTAATATTTCATTACCAATTCCACTTAACAAATTGATAATTTCCTGCCACTGCAATTATTCTCAACTTGCGCACCGAAAGGATAAGGCAATCATTCCATCATCTATCTGGTAGCAATGAATGATATAATCGGCATCAGGCAAATGGATGCAGGCTCGTTCCGGGATGCATACGAACAGTTCCATGCGAAAGTCTTCAGATACTTCCTCAAAAGAGCTGTGCTGCATGTAACCGCCACAGAGCTTACACAACAACTCTTCATCAAATTATGGCAATCGCGCCATACCCTCTCTTCAGCGTACACATTTGAAGTACAGCTGTTCACCATGGCCAACAGCGTGTGGATAGATCACCTGCGCCGGGAAGCAACCAACCGCAAAATCTTCACCAGTGTGGAAGATTTTGAGTCCCTCGATACTACTGCGCATGATTTGCCGGCATCCAACGCACTGGAAGCCACTGATCATTTTAAGCTGGCGATGCGCCAGCTTTCCCCGGTGCGTAAAAAAGTTTTTATCCTCAAGAACCTGCATGGTTTCTCCAACCAGGAGATCGCCGGAAAATTATCCGTATCCGTAAAAACAGTGGAAGACCATCTCTGGAAAGCCATGCGTGTGATCCGCTCCCTGCTCACCGTACTCCTGAGCATGTTCCTTGCCATGCCCCATATTATCTAAATGTTACCGGCAGGGAAATCCTTTTTATCACACGTATTTAGTTTCAACCGGCATATTTTGAACGATCCACAACTCATATATAAATTCCTGGAACAACGCTGCAACGCAGCTGAAGCAGCACGTGTACACCGTTATCTTCAGCAACACCCGGAACTGTTGCAGCAACTGTACCAACAAGACTGGGACGAGGCTGATGCCGGAGAAATTGTTTCCCCTGAAACAGCAACAGCAATCCTTCAGGCCATTGAAACGCACATCGCCGGCAAAAGATCTTTGGTGAGTAGGATGAAACCCTGGGCAGCTGCTGCGGCAGCCCTGCTGATCGTACTGGGTGCCTGGTGGTTGTTTTACAATGCAACACCTGCTGCTACAAAAATAGCGCAGGTACAGAAGCAGGTGTATTCTGCGAATGAGCAGCACACGGCATCTTCCTGGCAGGAGAATCTGAACACAGGGACCGGCATCAGAAAATTAAAACTGCCTGATGGCACAACAGTGATGCTGTCGCCTTCTGCCATGATCAGGTACCAGGCTGGTTTCACTGACAGCAGCCGTGATATTTATCTCACTGGTGATGCGCAGTTCGATGTTGCGAAAGATAAAACCCGGCCATTTACAGTTTTCGCCGGAAACCTTTCCACCACAGCACTTGGTACATCTTTCAAGATCTGCAACGGTAACGATACCATCCTGGTGCAACTGCTCACCGGTAAGGTAGTGGTCAGACCATTGAAAGAATCAATGGCTGATTGGAAACAGGATGTATATCTCCTTCCCGGGCAACAACTGCAATACAGTGAGCATGCCGGTCTGGTGAGAACTTCAGGCATCACGCCAAAGAAGATAGCTGAGGCGGCTACAATTACACCCAGTCAATATACTGACCAGGAAATGGTCTTCAATAATACTCCTTTACCGGAAGTATTCAGGAAACTGGAGGCGCATCACAATAAACCTATCTCCTACTCAGCGGAAGATCTCAGAGAGCTGAGTTTCACAGGAACCATATTCTATAAAGACTCCCTTCCATTGATCCTGCAGGCCATCGCCCGCATGAACGATCTGGAATTACTGCCGGATCAGCAAGGCTTCATCATCAAGAAAGGGAAAGAGTAACTGTTCTGCTAAAACTTATCTGGTAAACCGGCACATCCGCTTATGCGGCATGTAATGGAAATCTATTGCGTAAACCGTTCAAACAAAACAGACATTTATGAAAGCTCAGGTTTTAATCATTAAGCAACAACTGCAAAGGCTGGCATGCTTCTGCCTGTTACTGCTGACTGTTCAGCAGGGCTTCGCACAGCAGGTAGCAGGCGTGGAAGTGACCGGTACGGTCATGTCTGACAAAGGCGATCTGCTGCAGGGCGTAACTGTAGAGGCCCGCCACAATCCCGGTAGTGAAATGATCACTGCCGTTACAAACGACAAAGGCATTTTCGTATTTAAATCACTGGTACCCGGACAGAAATATGATTTCAGTTTTTCATTCGTGGGTTTTGAAAACGGATATCACAAGTCCTATATGGTAAAGAAGGATGGTCAGAAGAATTCCATGCTGATCAGGCTCATACAGAAAACCAACCAACTGGATGAAGTGGTGGTAACCGGACAGGGTGCGGCCATCGCAAAAAAGAGATTGTCCACTATCGTGACCACCATCAAATCTTCCGACCTGGAAAATATTCCCGGCAGCCGTTTCGATCAGTTGCTTCAATCCAAGCTGCCCAACGCACAGATCAGGCTTACAGGTGGCCAGTCGGGCGCTACCAGCATCGTTCGTTCAAGAGGCGTGAACTCTGCCTTTCTGAACTCCATGCCTATCGTGTATGTGGATGGAGTAAGAATGGACAACCTCAATACCGCTGCGGCCATCGGTGGCGGCAGCACTCAGGGAGCAGCCATCAGCTCTATCGCCGATATCCCCATGGATAATATCGACAGGGTAGAATACGTGAACGGCGGCGCTGCTTCTACACTCTATGGCTCTGATGCTGCCAACGGCGTGATCCAGATCTTCACAAAAAAAGGAAGTAAGAGCGGCACCAGCATCACTTTGGATGCACAACTGGGAGTGGAAAAATCCACTAACGATTTCCTGTATTTCAAGAGGACAAAAGACCTGCTTTTTGAAGATGGACTTTTCCAGAAATACCATGTGGCTGTGAATGGCGGCACCGATAAATTCGGTTACAGCTTCGCCGGTAATTTTCTCAATACCAGTGGCGTGATGCTGCATGATCAGAACAGGAACCGTAAGATCGATTTCAGTAGCGGCTTCCGCGCGCAGCTTGGCAAGAAAGTGAATTATGAAAGCTCTTTCATGTTCGTGAACAATCAGTACAAGCGAAACCGCAACGGTAACCAGGGTGGTTACACCGGTCTCTGGTTTGCTGAAAGCGGCGCTTCTGCCAACACCGGTCCCCGTTTCAATAACAAGATCGATGAACTGACAGACTCTGCCTTCCAGGTGATGAAAGCCTATGTGAACGAAGCTGAACGTCTGCAGAATGATCAGATCCGCGTGAACCGCTTCACTTCTTCACAAACCTTCAAATACACGCCCTTCAAAGACTTTGTGTTGAAGGCTGTAGGTGGTATCGATTATCGCGTGATGAGAGACCAGGTTATCCAGACCAACCAGTACCTCACGCATACCACCGGCAAGCCCGTTACCGATCAGGGAAATATTTCCAACTCAGAAAGAAAATACATGGGCATCACCCTGGAGTTGAATGGCCAGCATACTTTGAAGCTGGGCGATTTCTCCCTGGTGTCTACAGTTGGCGGACAGTTCTTCAGAACAGATGACCACCAGGTTTCCTATACCGGTACTAATATCCGCGATGGAGCACTGATGATCCGCGATGCAGCTGTTCGTAACGCCAATGAGATCTATACCGAGATCGTGAACTATGGAGTATACTTACTGGAAAATATAGGCTACAGGAACAAACTCTTCCTGGATCTTGGTATCCGCGGAGATGGTAATCCTGCCTTCGGAAAAAACATCGGGACCCAATACTACCCCAAAGCAGGTGTGTCTTATATGATCAGTGAAGAACCCTGGTTCCAGCCATTGCAGAATATCTTCCACTCGGCAAGACTGCGTGGCAGTTATGGCGTGGCCGGTAACCTGCCTCCCAGCTGGACAAACGAAAGGACCATTACTTTCACCGGTTTCCAGGGTGATCAGGCTGCTTATTTCGGGCAACCTGGAAACGATAACCTGAAGCCGGAGAAAACAACCACTGCGGAAGCAGCCATTGACCTCTCCTTCCTCAATGACCGCATCCGTTTTTCTGCCGGATACTATCGTTCAGTGACCAATGATGCCTTGTTCTATGTACCTCCCACTCCATCCACAGGTCAAACGCAAAGCCAGCTTTTCAATGTGGGCGAGATCCTGAATCGTGGCTGGGAATTCAGCACCACACTGGTGCCTGTGAAAACAAAAGACTTGAATGCCAGCGTCAACCTCTCTGTGAACACCCTGTACAACAACGTGGTGAGCTCCGGTGGCGTAGCGCCTTTCAATATCAACGGCTTCAGCGCCCGCACCATTCAAACTGTGGTACAGCAAGGGTTTCCGGTTGGTTTCATCCGTGGTAACTACGGTACATTCGGAAAAGATGGCGTGCTGGAAAATACGGTTGCGCAATCCTACCTGGGCACTACCATTCCCGATCTGTTCGGCAGCATGGGCATCAATGTGCAATACAGGAAATTCACCTTATTCGCCAATGCTGATTACCAGTCCGGGGCTTATGCCAATAACTGGGATGCCCAGTTCCGCTTCAACTACGGTGCGTCAAATTCGGGTATCCCTCAGGGTGAGATCGATAAGAACGGCCGCCTGAACTGGCTGAGCTTTACCAATATGTTCATCGAGAAGACCGATTTCATCAAGGTGCGCACCATCGGGCTGCTGTATACTTTCAAACCAGCCTCAAAGAACAGTGTGATCAGGGGAATGACCATCGGGTTCTCTGCTGTTAACCCGTTGAACTTCGCTTCTTCTTCCTTCGATCCGGAAGCAACCATCAGCGGAGCGGCACAGGGACAGGGCGGTGCCACCACCGGCGGTATCTCTTATGCCACTTACTCCGCACCTCGCCAGTTCATCGGTTCTGTAAAACTCAATTTCTAAGCTGATCAATCAATTTATTATGCAACGATATCTGTTGACCCTCGGACTGGCTGCTGTATCCCTGCTGCCGTCCTGCGTGAAGAATCCCAATGTTACGGAAGATGTGTATGTGAACACGCCGAATGCGTCAAAAAGCTGGGCCAATGGCCTTCGCAGGCAGCTGGCGCTTACCTTGAACGCAGTGGTAGTGAATGCCGAACTGATCTCTGATAACTATTTCAACAACTATACCCAGAACAGTAAAGTGTTCGATATTCCACAGATCGATTATTTTGATGTGGATGTGAACACCAGTCAAACTGAAGTGCAGCGCCTCCGCGAAATGGCCCTCTATGGTCTTACCAAAGTAGTACCTGGTGATGCCACCACTTCTGCAACAGATAAAGCCACCATGCTTTTCTGCCAGGCGTATGCTTACCTGCTGAGTGGTGAAATGTTTGTGGCACTGCCCGGCAGCAGTCAGGGTGAAGTGCTTACAGCCGCTCAGCACCTGCAGAAAGCCATCGGTCTCTGGGATGAAGCCATTGCCGGAGAGCCCGATGCTGCAAAGAAAATGGCTTACACCCTGCTGAAGGCCCGTACTTATTATGCACTTGGCGACGCCACCAATGCCAGCAAATTTGCCAATGACGTGCTGGCGCAGAAAATGGTGCTGTTCCAGGTTGCTTATGATGGCCTGAACAGTGTGTCCAACGAAATGCAGAACGCCACTTTCATTGCCCAACCCAACCGATTTGCTCCTTTACCCCGACTGGATTTCCTCGACCCTAAATATTTCAATATTGGTGTTGCTGCACAGGAACAGAAATCAATTGCCATCGCCAAAGGCGAAGAAGCATACCTGATCCTGGCAGAAGCACAGCTTGCAGGTAATGACGTCAACACTGCCCGTCAGACCCTGAAGAATATGCTCACCGATGTGATCAGTCAGCGTACAGTAACTGCTGTTGACGACAGCAAGGAAACACGCAACGGCGGCAACCGTAAAGACTATCCCCTCACTGCCATGAAAGTAAAGTTCGATGCGAATGATGCAGCCAGGGATGGATATGTTCTGAACCGCCAGGGAGGCAAGATGAATGTGTACACGGTTTCAGGAACCAAAGTGACTGCTTCCGATCTGGATGCCGCCATTACTGGGGATGATATGCTATACCTGCTTTATCGCATGCGCCAGGAGATCTTCATGAGCGAAGGCCGCCGCATGTTTGACCTGGGTGTGAAGTTCCCGGTATCACAAACGGAGCAACTCAACAATCCGAATGTAAAACCTGAACATATCAAAGCCCAGCTGCCCTCTTTTATTCCGCTGAACCGTGGTATGGATGATTTTACAGTAGATGCCGTTAATGGTATCGTTACCATGAAATACGATATGAACAAAGTGCTGGTGCAGAACAAAACAGCCAAAGAAATTTTCCCATTCATAAATTAATCCGATATGCGTAATAAGATCTTAGCAATGCTGGTAGCAGCCTGTGTGCTGCAAGCCAGTGCAATGGCTCAAAAAACAAAATATGTGATACTGGTAAGTATCGATGGTTTCCGTTCCGACTTTTATAAAGATCCGTCATGGGCTACGCCCAACCTGCAGCAGATGGCTAAGCAGGGTGTATATGCACAGGGCGTGAATGGCGTGTTCCCTACAGTTACCTACCCTTCACATACTTCACTGATCACAGGTGTTACGCCTTCAAAGCATGGCATCCTGTACAATACCATGCCTGAACCGGGCGGTGAAGGTGGTCAGTGGTATACAGAAACAAAACAGATCCAGGCTGAGACTATCTGGGAAGCTGTACGTAAAGCCGGCATGAAGTCTGCGTCTGTATCCTGGCCCGTTTCCGTAGGTGCACCTGTCGATTACAATATTCCTGAGATCTGGTCAAAAGAAAATCCTTCTGACCGCCGCGACGCCACTGCGCAATACGCCACACCTAAGGGTTTGTTTGAAGAAGTGGTGGCCAATGCCACCGGTAATTTGCAGGTGAATGATTATAACCTGAGTTCTCCGAGTATGGACCAGAACCTGGCCCGTATTGCAGGGTATATTATCCGCACCTATAAGCCTAACCTGCTCACCATCCACCTGCCCTGCACGGATGGCGCGCAACATGCCGAAGGCCGCGAAAGCGAGCTGCTGAGACGCACCATTGCCGGTGCCGACAATGCAGTGGGCATCCTGGTAGACGCTTTGCAGAAAGCCGGAATTAAAGACAGCACTACCATCATCATTTCCGGTGATCATGGATTTGTGGACACACATTCCAGCTTCGCTCCCAATGTATGGCTGGCGAAAAAAGGACTGCTCGGAAAAGGTAAGGACGACTGGAAGGCATGGTTCATCCCTACGGGTGGCGCGGCTTTCCTCCGTTTGAAGAACCCTAAGGATGTAACTACCCTGAACCAGGTGCGCCAGATGCTGGAAGAGTTACCTGATGGGTTTAAAAAACAATTCCGCATCATTGAAAAGCCGGAACTGGTGAAGAGCGGTTGTGATCCGGAAGCTATGCTGGCGCTGGCCGCAGTACAGGGTATCACTTTCAACAGTGCAACCACCGGCGAAGAGTTCCGTCCTGGTAAAGGCGGCACACATGGTTACTACCCTGATTTTGCTGAGATTCAGACTGGTTTTGTAGCAAGTGGCGCAGGTATCAAAAAAGGTGGCGTATTGCCTGTAATGAGCCTGACCGATGTGGCTCCCACCATAGCATATTTGTTGGGAATTGAATTGAAGCAGGCTACCGGTACCGTGTATCCTGGAATGCTGGAGCAGAAGAATAAGAAATAAGATCATCCCTTTCCCTCTGAATAAGTAAAAGCCCGGCGCGTAATGTGCCGGGCTTTATCCATGGAGCTCTTTAGAGTTTATGTACGGCAACGCGTATGGTGCTGGCGATATGATCGCCGGCAAGATTTTGGTTGCATCAGGAAGCCAGGTACTCTTCCAGCATTTCCATTGTTTCTGTGATGCCGGCAATCATGCCCATATCCACCAGCTTCTGAATATCCTCCGCTGATCCGTAATTGGCCGTGCTCCTGATCTGTGTTCTGCCACCAAGATCAATGAACTCAGTTCTGATCGTAGTGGATGGAAAAGAGGTGTTGATGTTTCCATCCTTATCAGAAAAATTATCTGTGTATACCAACAGCTCCGGTTCTTTGATCTCCCTGTATTCAGTCAGTCCCCATGATTCCATACCCTCCGGACCTGTCATCCTGTAATGCCATTTGCCGCCTACACGGAAGTCCATATTGCAATAGGTCAGCGGGAAACTGCGTGTGCCCCACCATTTCATCAGATGTTTGCAGTCAGTATGTGCTGCAAATACTTTTTCGCGTGGCGCGTCAAATTCGCGTGTGAGGATTAGTTGTGTGCCGTTGATCTCTACATTCAGTTTGTTCTTGTTCATAGCATAATTATTACATGGTTTTTAAGTAATCATCGAGGCGGTCGTACCGCTCTGCAAACAGGGCGCGGAACTGCTCCACCCACTGCGCAACTTCATTGATCTTTTCCGGCTTCGCTTTCAGGTATTTTTCCCTGCCCACTTTCTGGATCACCACCAGTCCGCATTCTTCCAGGATCCTGATATGCTTGGTTACCGACTGACGGGTGATATCATAATAATCCGACAGAGAAGTAAGGTTCAACTCTTCTTTTGCCAGCCTGCCCAGGATGGCCCTCCTTGTGGGATCTGCAAGTCCCTGAAAAACATCTCTTCTCATAAAATGCACCTGATTAGTTGCAAATATAGGAATATGCACCCAAAAGGGTGCATAATTTTTTCTTTTTTTAAAAGACGTAAAAACGAGGAGGCATTGCCACGCTTTATTTTATGGAATTATCTTTTTAAGACGTAGCTCTTCGAACAACTGGTAGAACATCTGTTCTGTTTCTATATACTCATGAAATCCGAAACGGTGTGATTTGCTGCTATCGCCAAACATATCATAATCCCATCCGAATACTGCATCACCGAAGGTCCAGGAAGAAAGGGATGCATAACTATGTTTTTCCAGACCGTATTTTTCCTGGATGGTTTTCCAGAGTGCTGCTTTGTCGCTCATGATCACCTGTAAGCTCATGGGCAATGGAGGCGCAGTGTCCAGGCTGAACCAGGCGGCCAGTTTCGGCCAGAGCTCTTCCCATCTGAACAGGTCCCCATTTGTAATATTGAAGGCCTGGTTGGCGCAACGTGGGTCGGTAGCAGCCCAAACAGTGGCTTTGGCCAGTAAGGTGGCATCAGTCATTTCCAGTAATTTGTTGTAAGCACCCGGCTTTCCCGGGAAGCGCAATGGCAATCCCAGTTCTTTGGATATGCTGGCGTATACGGCAATCACCATCGCCAGGTTCATCGGATTACCCAGGGCAGTGCCTCCAACAACTGATGGACGGATAGCGGACCATGTCCAGCTCTTTCCCTTTTGCCTTTCTTCCAGGAACTGCTGCTGGTCTATGTTGAATTCTGGTGGCATATGCCCCGCATCGCTTTCCCGCGCTGGGGTTTTGAATGGGCCCAGATGGGCTCCATAAACTTTGTATCCCTGCATCAGACTGATATGTTGCAGGTTGCCCGCTACCGGTTCAATGGCATCCACTACATGCTGCAACATGGCAAGATTTGGAGGTACCAGCTCTGCCCAGGTTGGCCTGTCCTGGAATGCAGCATAAAATATATGTGTGACATTACTGAGATGTTTCAGTTTCTCAATACTTTCTTCCCTGTTCAGCAGGTCCACTGAAAGGTATTCGAGCCGCTCTTTGTTTACTCCGCCTTTGCGTGAAAGCCCGGTCACCTGCCAGTTTGCAAGTGTTGATAAATGATCGGTCAGGCTGCTGCCGATTACTCCATTGGCCCCTACCACAAGGGCTGTATTTGTTGTTGTCATGTTATTTTTAGTTTGGTGATTTTGTAAACAGGCTTTCGCCTGCTGGTGTAAAATTGCACTGAAGCGGAAAGATGGATTATGTATTTTTCCGCTTAAAAATTGTAAATTTCCGGCATGAAACAATACAGGCAATTTGCGCCGGTGCTGATATCGGAGTTTGAAGCGGAGGAATGGCAGCATCCTGTTCACCGGCATAATCATTACGAGATCATTTATATCGGGAAAGGCGCCGGGGTACATCATGTGAATGATGTGGCGGTTCCCTACGGCAGCGGACAGGTGTTTTTTCTCGGGCCTGATGATGAACATTATTTCACCATCACACAGCGTACGCATTTCCTGTATGTGAAATTCACAGATGAATACCTGCATCAGCAGGATGCTCATTTTTATCGCGGGATCCAGCAACTGGAATACCTGATCAGGCGCCGCGATCTACATTTTTCAGGATTCAATATCAGTGGTAACGACCAGGCAACGCTCAATCAGTTGTTCAGGGTGATCCGCTCACTCAAATATGATACGCTTGCCAATGAACCACTGCTCTGGATGCAGCTGATTTCGGTGGCTGTCATTCTGCAAAGAAGCCTGCCTGAAATTGAAGAGACAGCCGGACAAAACAAGAATATGCAGGCCTTGTTCTGTTATATTCATAAATACATTTACACTCCGGAAAAAATTAGGTTGCAGGTGCTTGCCACGCAGTTCAATACCACTGAGGATTATATCGGCCGTTATTTCAGGAAGCACGCAGGTATTACATTACGGGATTATGTGCAGGAATACCGCGTCACACTTATCAGGAAACGCCTGGAGAAAGGAGAATACAGTTTGAAGCAGGTAGCGGATGAGTTCGGGCTTACCGATGAAAGTCATGTCAGTAAATTACTGAAGCGGACTGCGAATGTGAAACGGAAGACCGTCCGGTCATAGAATGCTAGTGTCAGATTGCTGATCAATTTTATCATATCGCCGTTTCCGGTATCCCATATAAATGATTCCTGCCACCAGTCCCACCAGGCCTCCCAGGTAACTGTAGTTGTGCATCGATCCAACCGCAATGAAATCCTTTCTGTAGACCAGTTTTTCGGGTAACCACCAGCCTTCCCCGTTTTCAAAAGTATAACCTACGGCCAACCCAAGCAGGCCGGTGAGCAGCGCCACTACCATCACTATACCCATTGCCCTGAAAGAAACTGTCAGCATACGCTTAGCATTCTTTTGCAACAGTCCAACTGCCCCGATAATGATGCCGATCGGAATGCCCATCCACCAGGTGGCCAGGAAACCAACAACCGCTGCATTGAGCCTGTGCCCTTCTGCCCTTACCTGTCCTTCTTCCCAGAGACCGAACTGGTAGAACTTGAACCTGGTGTAATATTCCGGCGAAATGGTATAGGTGAGCTGATCATGCAGAACGCCATACAAACCACCTATGAAGGGAGATAGAAAAATGATGAGCAATAAGGCAAGTAGCTTGTAGGTCATGTTGCAGGCATCCCGGGTTTTACCGGAACAGTATTAAAAATAGGCTTTTTGGCCGGGATACGGCAATTCACTGATTCGTATATAGATATACGTTAGTAATGAATATAACTTGCTTTTACCCCAAAAAGCAGCAGGAACCGGAGATCCCGATTCCTGCTTACGGACACTACTGATTCTAAAACTACTTGCGAACTTCAGGGCTGAGATGGTCAGCCACTTTAGCTGGACATGCCAAAACTATTTAAACATGTATTGCGGGCCTACCGTGTTTTAACCCATTTGTGCGCAAATCTGAAAGTGGTTATCTTTAGTTCATGAATGAATCTCACAGGAACGGCTATGCAATTCTGGATGATTTCTACGGCCGGCAGGATGTGGAAGAAATGAAACAGGTAATAGCCGCAGCGGGTCCCTGGACGAAGTAGCAGGATCAATATGCTGTTCAACCACCGGTTGAGATGTTACAGAAAAGCTTTACTGTGCGCATTCATCTTGACCGGACAGATGAGAGCAATGGCACACTGAAAGTGTTACCCGGGTCTCACCTGACAGGTATCCGCAGGTTTGAAGAGTTGGTCGGAGAAATTTAATTATGATCAAAACAAGGTTACTCCTTCCTGAAAACAATCGGCTGGCGGAAGCTCGACCTTACTTTCCTGTTCTGCTTAATAGCGGGTATCCATACAGGTGAGTCTGATAATGCCCTTAATGCCGCATTATCGAAGGGCTCGGCAAAGGGAACTACCACTTCAATATCCTTCATTTTACCTTCTTCATCTATCCAGAACTCTACAACAATCACTACGCTATCGGCATTCGTGATTGCGTAGTTGCTGGGCCACTGGATCTTTTTTTCCAGGAATTTCATCCAGCTATTGACACCTCCTCTCATGGCACATTCCCTGTCGGGCACTGCAATGGCTTGCTCCTGGCCAGTTTCATCAAAATATTTAGATTCAGTCAGGTTTCCATTCCTGAACAATATTGTTGCACTGAAATTTCCATTGCGATGATAATAAATCCACTTGCCATGCTTTTTTCCTGCTGTATCAAACCGTCCAGCTCCTGAAATATTTCCATTATCAAACCAGTATACGCCCGTTTTTGTTCCATCAGCATGGAATACGGTGGAATCTGATGGATATCCATTCCTGTAAAAACCGAGACTTATGCCGGTGGGTTCGCCGTTTTCGTTGTAGACAATGGAATCACTCAAATACTGATTGGAATAGAATTCCATCCAGAGCCCGGTCTTTTTGTTATTACTGTATCTGCCAATGGAAGCAAGGGCCTTGTTAGGATGGAATGTACGGAACATTCCGTTCTTAATGGTACAGAGACTGTCTTTGTACAAGCCGATCGTTTTCAGTCTCCGGTCCTTTACCCAGAATTCAGTAAATGCATAACCGCTGTCTGTATGCTTTAGCAAAGAGAGAGACCTTGCCTGGTCAGGTGAACATATTTTCCCGGCAGCATCATAGAATGTATAATCCTGTGCGGCCGCACAAAATAATACAAGCGTCAATAGCAGTGTAAAATAATAACGGATCATGATCAGGAAATATGGGTGCTAAGATAACCCCTTGTTTCCATCAACGCAAAACCAAGGAGATTAGGTCCGCGCCAGGCATGCGGATCGGCTATTTCCTTATGGTCCTGCGCCATACCGATTCCCCAGATCTGATCAACCGGGCTGGCTTCCACCAGTATCCTGCTGCCAGTGCTCAACAGAAAATCCCTGAGTGCGGGATGCTGGCCGAATTGCCCCAGAAGTAAATGAACTTCATATCATCCCCGTTATTGTATTTGATTTTTATCCACTCGTGACTGTATTTCGCTTCAATATTCATGCGGATTCTTTTTAATATTTATCCTTTCTTTATCAAATGTACAATTGATAAAGTATCACTCAAATTTCAGCAACAAACTCATTATATTCGTCAGCCCGATTGATGTTGCACCCCTAAACAACCTTGAATGAAAGTATATAAACTTCCTGCTGCCGGGACCATTGCCATGCTGGTGCTCTGCCCGTTGCTGATTGCATTATTCTGCTGGCTGCCTTTCAATATAACCAATGACAACTCCTCCTCCAAAGGAGCGGCATGGATAATTCCTGCTGTCTGCCTGCCGATGGTGCTGCTTCTGATCTATGGCATGCTGGATTCCGTGAAGGGGAAGTTTGTGATTGACACGCATTCCGTATATTCAGAACATCCGTTCAATAACCGTGAACTGCTCCTGAACCAGATCCTGGGTTATAAAGTGAATGATAAATACATCATCATCATTCCTGTCAATAATGAACTGAAAAAGATCCGCGTCAGCAAGCAATATAAGAATTCCGGAGAGATCATTCACTGGCTGTCCACCCGCTACGATGATCTCGATCAGGTGCAATCATTCAGACAACACCAGGAGATCCTGTCCAATGATGATTTCGGGTTTACGCCGGCTGAACGGACACAGAAACTGAAGCAGGCCAAAAGCCTTGCCTGGAAGCTCAATGTGGCTGGTGCACTGGTGGGCGGCTGGATCTATTTTTACCCGAAGCCTTATGAACTGGCAGTTGGAGTGGCCATCGTTTTCCCACTGGTGGCGGGGTTGATACTACGCAAAT